>DATIRX010000282.1:0-1707 GCA_035469225.1 Bryobacteraceae bacterium | reverse complement strand
CGGGCGGGCAAACCCATCACCTGGTGAAGGGCGACGTCATGATGATCCCGTCGGGAATGCCGCACTGGTTCAAGGAAGTTCCCAAGTCAGTCAGCTATTTCGTGGTGAAAGTCCTGAAGGAGTAGTGCAAGTGTGTTCCGCTTTTCGATCCGGCGAGCTGGCACGGGAATCGAGACGCTGTCGTATTACTAGAGATCGCCTTACTAGAGATCGCCGGCTCGTGCGCGGCGGCGAAGCTTGCCCTGTTCCGAAGCCACGGGCCGGCGCGGTACGTCCTGAACACTGACTCCGGGAGAATCGGCATGGACGATCACCAGGCCTGACTCCGTCACGGTGTGGCCTTCGCGGCGGTTGGTTTCCGGATCCAGGCCGATGACGGCGTGTTCCGGAATCTTCACGTTGTGATCGACGATGGCGTTCCGGATGCGCGCGTGAGCCCCGATTTGAACGCCGGAAAACAGCAGGCAGTTTTCCACCGAGGCGTGGCGATCGACGCGTACTCCGGGTGAAAGGACGCTGCGCACTACGCGGCCGCCGGAGATGATGCAGCCGTGTGAAACGATGGAGTCCAGCGCCAGTCCCATGCACTGGCCCTCCTGGGCGAATACGAATTTCGCCGGCGGCATCGGCGGCATGGAAGTACGCAAGGGCCATTCCTGGTCGTACAGATTGAACTCCGGAGTCACCGCAACCAGGTCCTGATTGGCTTCAAAGTAGGATTCGAGCGTGCCTACGTCGCGCCAATAGACCATTTCCTTTTTGTTCTCATCCACGAAATCATAGGCCACGACGCGGCGGCGTCCGATCAGCTTCGGCAGCACATCACCTCCGAAATCGTGCGAGGAACTGTCGTCGGCAGCGTCTTCCATGAGCGCTTCCAGCAGGACAGGGGTCGAGAACAAGTACACGCCCATGGACGCGCTGCAGGCATCCTGGTTGAAGCGTGAGCGGGCTGCGCGCTCCTGGGTCGGTTTCTCGTCAAAGGCCCGAATCCGGTAGTCCTCATCGGTGTTGACGATGCCGAACCTGGCGGACTCGGATGGATTGATGCGCGTGGTGGCCACGGTCACGTCCGCGCCGCGGCCCACGTGCCAGTCGAGCATGTGGGCATAGTTCATCTTGTACACGTGGTCCGCCGAGAGAATCAGAACATAGGGCAGGTGCTCTTCGACGATGCTCTGCATGTTCTGATAGACAGCGTCGGCTGTACCCAGATACCAGGTGTTGCGAAGACGCTGCGTGGGCGGCACCGCTTCGATGAACTGCCCCAGCTCGGGAGAAAGAATGTTCCACACCTGCCGGATATGCCGGTTCAGACTCAAGGCTTTGTATTGCGTCAAGACGTAGATTTTGTTGAGTCCCGAATTCAGGCAGTTGGAAAGTGTCAGATCGATTAAGCGATAGATGCCGCCGAACGGCATCATCGGCTTGGGCTCATTGCGGGTAAGAGGAGCCAGGCGCTCGCCAGCACCGCCGGCTAATAAGATTGTGAGGATACCTTCCACGGAATTCTTTCACTGAAGATTAAGGACGGGATACAGGCAGCGTTCAGGAACGCGTTCGAATTTCCCGTTCCGCACGATACCAGTCTTCTTCGGCCGATCCCCCAGTGCCGCCGCGCGCTTCCCAAAAGGCATAGGCGAGTCTGGCGATGTCGTCTGTCGAAGGTGTTTTATGGGAAGAAACCGCTGCAGACTCAGGGGTTGT
>DATIRX010000281.1:0-5868 GCA_035469225.1 Bryobacteraceae bacterium | reverse complement strand
GACATGGTGATCACCCGATCCACTTGGCGCCAGGCGGCTGTCTCAAACCTGGTCCAAAGGTCATGCTGGCGGCGGATCTCCCAATCTTCGCTGCCTGTAGCCAGCATCTGGGCGTAAAGATCGTAGGTAATGTCGTGCTCGACCAGGAGCGTTCGCGCCGGGGCGCACTCCGACGCGTACTGCGCCATCTGCGTGAACTCCAGCTGCACGATACCCGGACGCCACTTGGCGATGGTCTGCCGCAGTGCGGCGTGAAACGCGGGCGTATCGAACTCCTCCACGGTATCCGGCCGCCCGCGCGACGCCAGCGCGTGGCTCCCGGCGCGACGCACCGTCACAATCTCCACGCACAGTTGGCGCAGCTCGGGCGGCACGGAAAGAGACTCTTCGGTAAACGCCACCAGCACCAGGTCGAAATCCGAGGCAGCCCCGCGCATCAGGTTGTAGATCCGCACAGCGGCGCCGTGCGAAAGCGGAAACGGCACATACGGGCTGGCGATCAGGACCACCGGCTTCCCCGTGGCGGGCCGTCCCGGGAACACCGCAACCTCTCCGTTGACCAGATCCAGAAAACCCATGTCCCCCGCGGGAACGGCAACGGCCGGCTGATGGGCAGCGGAGGAAAGCGCGTATTCCTTCTCCTGAGCCTTCAGCCGAAGCACATTGTGCCGCCACAGGCGCGAAAACGTCTCCCGGTCTCCGATCGCCCGCGCCAGAAACTGAACGTAGTTGATTTCCAGGGCGCGCTCGAGTTCTTCAGGCGAGAAATAGCGCGAGGTGGTAGCGCGATGCTCGTGAAGGACGCGGGCTCCGGCACAGTAAACCGTAGGCCATCCCCGGGACCACGCGCGCACCCCCAGGTCCAGATCCTCGACATAGGCGGGCTTGTACACTTCATCGAACCCTCCCAGCGCCTCCAGCTTGGCTGAATCGTACAGAGTGCATCCGCCGCTTCCGTAGAGCACGTAGCTGTGGTCTTCGCCTTCCAGAGGAATATCGCATCGTATCTGGAACTCGTTCACGCCGGGCGCGGGATTCATCACGGTCTTTCCGGTTTCCTCGCGGCGCCGGCCCTCCGGAAACAGAATTTGCGCGCTCGCGGCGAAAAGGTCGGGCACCGTCTCAAACGGGCGGATGAGAGCTGCGAAGAAACCTGGCTCGGCGACCATGTCATTGTTGAGCACGCACACATGCGAGAAGCGGGCGCGCCGGATGCCCCGATTCACTGCCTGGGAAAACGCCAGGGGCTGCTGGCTGTGCTCGATCAGGATGGCGGGATAGGCGCGCGTGAGGAACTCCGCGGTTCCATCGGTCGAGCCGTTATCCACGACGATGATTTCGCCGGCATCCTGAAGACCCGGCAGGCAGCGCTCCAGCAATGCACGCCCGTCGCGCGACGGGATCACAACCGAGACGCCCCCAGGACGCTGGATTTCCCGGACCGGAGCGGGCCTCAGCAGCGGCCGGGATCTTGCCAGCGACCGGCCGCGCGCCATCGCCATCCGGTACAGCAGCGACAGGCGGAACTTGGCGGGATGCCGGAACCATTCGGCCGCGCGGTACGCGCTCGACTCCGGTTGAAGCTGGCTGCGGACCAGATTCTTGCCGCGCCAGACCAGGTGCCTCAGTATCGTCGGCACGCTGCGCGGGCGCAGCATGAAGTGGCCGCCCGTCTCGTTGAATGCCAGGAATCGCAGAGGCGCAAGCGTGAATCCGAGAGCGCGCAGGCGCCAGTGCGGAATACGCGGCTCCAAAATCACCGCGGCCAGGCGGACCGGCCGTCCTGCCAGGCGAGCACGGATCAAGTCGCGATTCTCCTGCCACGACCGCCGAAGGTGATAGGGGATCCATTCTCCTTCGGGCGTCGGAAATTCGGAGACAACCACCAGGGGCAGCTCCGGGAAAATGTCCCGAAACTTTTCGCGCACCAGGGCGATGACCGGCTCGGATCCGGATGCGAACAGAACCTTGACGGGAGGCGAAGTCAAACCAGTTGCGGGAGCTCAAACCGCCAGTCGTCCGCTTGATGATCTTGCCATAGCGCCAGCGCTTGCAAGCAGAACGCCGTCGATACGGGATTCGAGAACGGGAGCATCTGCGTGCCTTTTCGTCCAAACCAGAAGCCGCCGCGAACACGGCGATCCGCTGACTTGGTCTCCTGGAACGAAGCGACCCGGGACGCCTCCTGACCTGCAGCGGCCTGGTCCAGAGGAACCGCTCCCAGGTGATGCGCGATCAGCCGCACGCGCAAAAGCTGAGCATTGACGTCCGAACGCTCGAACACGGGCGCGATCTCCCGAAGTAATCGTTCCGCCTGCCGGATCCCCGAGGACAGAACGGTGCGGGAATCCTCGCGATCCGCGGTGAACAAGAGCGCCTCCAGGAAATAGCAGTAGGCGTGCAAGCGGTCCATTATTTTTTCGCGATCGCTCTCCACGGATAGAAAACCGGAATGAGTCGCGAGAGCCTGTTCCAGGGCGGCGTCGAAGATGCGAACGCCGTGCTCGCCGCCGGCATCGCGCCAGGCCAGTGCCGCCTTCAGCTGATAACAGCCGGGCTGCCGGGACCAGCGAGGCTCTTCGGGCAGGGGTTGCTTTTCCGGAAGTGAAATGACCGGATGATACAGGCCGTCGCCCAGAAAGTCGAACGCCAAAGACAAGGCCGCTTCCCGAGCCCGCTCGCGAAACTCCTCAACGCCTGTGGCGCGCCACACCGCCATCAGGCCGCGGACAATGATCCCGATATCGAAGAAGTAGGCCCGGCCGGATCCCGGCTCAAAGGGAAACGTCGAAGCGGCGGCGTCCCAGGCCTGATCGGTAAGATACCGCGCCGCGCGCACGGCGGCGTCCAGATACTCCGGCTGGCCGGTGCGCGAGTGGAGGTACGCCAGGGCGCCGGCCGCATACCCGGTAATCTCCGTCGAGACAGCCGCGTTCGCCGCGGCGTCAGACCGATAGAAGCGCGCAACGCCGCCATCATGTTCCTGGATTCCGGAGTGCAAGAACCAGCAGCCCGCGTGCTCGAGAAATGATGCCAATCTTCAGATTGTATAATGGGCGCGTCGTACAATGAACCTGGACATGCGACTTGCGAGTGTAATCGCCGCTGCCCTGATCACCGCCTCCCCCGGTTTCCCCGCCGATATGGCCAAGGGCCTGTTTCGCGGCAGCATGGTGAGCTGGGAAGGTTCCCTGACGAAGGGAGTGCTGCTGGCCCGCAACAGCGCCGGCACGGTAGAGGGCTGCGGCTACGATTCCTTGAGCTATCTGGAGCTGTCCCGGCGGCGCATCACCATCGCCAAGCTGGAACCGGGCGATCCGCTGGAGATCCTCACCGACCATAAGCCCGGTTCGCGCGATTGCTATATCCGCATGCTGCAGGTGGTTCCCCCGGGGCCGCCGGCGGGACGCGCAACCGTGAGTCCCGCGCTTACGCGCCCGGCGTTCGAAAGGCCGCGGGGCGACCGAACGGTTTCAGGGGTCGTCATTCGAAGCAGCCCGAAATCCATCACGTTGCGCACGCGCGAAGGCGAGCAGACGCTGCTGCTGCGCAAGGATACCCGCTATCTGGCCGATGGCGCGCCGCAGGACGCTGCCGGGCTGACGATCAATACCCGGGTATTCGTGCGTGCCGGCCGAAACCTGGAAGGCGGCCTCGAAGCGTATCAGGTGGTCTGGGGCGAAATCGCGGGCGTGCGGTAATTACTCCAAAGACTGCATCAGCTTTTCACGCAGCGACGCAGCTTTCTGGGCTGTCGGCGTGATCACCAGAACCGTGTTGTCCCCCGCGATCGTCCCGGTGATTTCGGGCCAGGCCGCCCGATCCAGCGCTTCCGCCAGCGAACTGGCATGCGCCGGAGGCGTGATCAGGACCAAAAGATTCTGGGCCGCTCGCACGTCCAGCAGGAATTCCCGCAGCACCGTGCCAAGATCGGGACCAGCCGGAGCGGCTTCGGCCGGCTGCGCGTAGCCCTCGGCGGTCTTCACCAGTCTGAGATCGCGCAAATCGCGCGACAGCGTCACCTGGGTGGCCCGGATCCCGACCGTTCGCAGTGCACGTGCCAGCTCCTCCTGCGTCCGCAGCGGACGCGAGCGAATCAGCTTGAGAATCTGCCCCTGGCGGTAGCTCTTATTCATTTTCGTAACGACGCGAGACGTCCTTCGGCTTCCTTCAAAGCGGCCGCCACCGCCTGAGGCCCGCTGCCGCCGCGAATCTCGCGCGTCTTCATGCCCTCGGCGGGCAGCAACAGCTTCGACATCGCCGGGGTAAACTCCGGTGCGAACTTCACCAAGTCGGCCGCAGTCCAATCGGAGGGCTTCTTCCCTGCCCGAACGCTCTCCAGCACCAGCCTTCCGACAATCTGATGCGCCTGATGGAACGGCGTCCCGTTGCGCGCCAGAGCCTCCGCCAGGTCGGTCGCAATCACCCAACTGGCTTCCGCCGCCGCAGCCGGACGCTCGGGATGGAGCTGGGCGGAAGCGACCACAACCGCAGCCATTTCGAGCGATCCGCACAGCTGGTCTGCCGCATCGAACAACGGTTCCTTGTCCTCCTGCATGTCGCGGTTGTACGTCATCGGCAAGCCCTTCAAGGTCACATAAAGGGAGCAGAGCTCCCCAAATACGCGGCCGCTCTTGCCGCGGATCAGCTCCAGTGAGTCAGGATTCTTTTTCTGGGGCATCAGACTGGATCCGCTGGTGACGCTATCGCCCAATTCCAACCAGCCGAACTCCTCGCTGGAATAGAGGATCCAGTCTTCCGCCAGCCGGCTCAGATGCAGCATGGTGAGGGACGCCGCATACAGAAAATCGAGCGCGAAATCGCGATCGGCTGAGACGTCCATGCTGTTATTGGTGGCGGCGGCGAATTCCAGATCGCGCGCCATGGCTTCCCGGTCGAAAGGAAAACCGCTGCCTGCCAGAGCGCCGCTTCCGAGCGGCATCACGTTGACCCGCGCACGGGCCTGCTGGAGGCGCTCGAAATCGCGCGCGAACATTTCGAAATACGCCAGCAGGTAATGCGGCCACAGCACCGCCTGGGCGCGCCGCAGATGCGTGTAGCCGGGGATGACCGCGTCCGGGTACCGCTGGGCGCATGCCAGCAGAGCCTGCATGAGTCCGCCCAGGAGGCCCGTGGCCCGATCGATCTCCTCGCGCAGCCACAAGCGGATATCGAGAGAGACTTGTTCATTGCGGCTGCGGCCGGTGTGGATCTTGTCGGCCAGGCCGCCCACGCGATCCTTTAGCTTGCGGATCACCAGCGTGTGGACGTCCTCGTCGGTCGCTCCTTCGAAGAACTCGGCCTTGCGGGCCTCGTCCCGGATCGCGTCGAAGGCCGTGACCAGCGTGGCGCGCTCGGCAGCCGTCAGGATCTCCACGCCTTCCAGAGCGCGTGCAAAGGCCTGCGAGCCGCGGATATCCGCATCGATCAGCCTGCGGTCGAAATCGAGCGATCCGGAAAATCGCTCGAAGACTTCCGAGGGACCTTCCTCAAACCGGCCGCCCCAGAGCTTCATACGGATTTCTTCTTAGACTTCTTCTGGACCGCCGCCCGCACCTGGATGGGCAGACCGATCAGGTTGATGAATCCGCGCGCGTCCTTCTGGTCATACTCAGAACCCATGGTGAAGCTGGCGATATCCAGCGAGTACAGCGAATAGGGCGATTTGCGGCTGACCGGCTGGAAGCTGCCCTTATAGAGGCGCAGCGTCACTTCGCCCGTGGTGCTCTCGCTGGCCGTTTCAAAGAAGGCGTCGAGCGATTCACGCAGCGGCGTGAACCACAGGCCGTTGTAGACCAGCTCGGCATAATCCAGCGCGAGCTTTTGCTTGTAGTGCGCTAGATCTTTCGGAAGCGTCAGCGCTTCCAG
>DATIRX010000280.1:0-2345 GCA_035469225.1 Bryobacteraceae bacterium | reverse complement strand
CCGTGGGCGGAGGGGCCTGGTCCTGCTGTCCGCGGGGACCTAACAACTCCGTAAACAGGGGCTTCAACGCATCGGCCCAAGCCTGGTAACCGGGGATCGCGGGGTGGAGCTTGTCGCGATTCATCATGCCGTCAAACAGCTGCCCGTCTCGATCTGCAAGCCGCGAATTGATATCCAGATACCGGATCTTTTTGCCGTCGGCCAGTTTCAATAAATTGAGATTGATCTTAAGGATAGTGGGCATCACAGCCATGTTGTCGTTGCGGGGGAAAATCGCGGTCGCGATGATGGTGGCATCGGGGGCCTTCGCGCGCATGACGTCCAGCACCGCCTTGAGGCCCTTGGTGATGTCCGCGATTTTTCCTTCATCGCCCTCCGGCGGCATGGTGTTCCCAACGTTATTCGTTCCGGCCAGCAGCACGATAATCTTCGGATTCACATCATCCAGCTCGCCATGGTTGAGCCGCCACAGAATATTCTCGATGCGGTCGGCGCCCCAGCCGAAATCGGCCGCGTTCCAGCCGAAGAAGTTCTGATTCCAGTTGGCCAGCAGCTCCGGATAGTCGATCGCTCCCCAGCGCCGCGTAATTGAATCGCCTTCAAAGTAGATGTCGATACGCCCGCGCTTCGCCTTTTCAAGTAACTGGGCATGGGCCGTCCGGGAATTCTGGTCCGTACGGGCCAGGGGCTGATCGGCCGGCGTCTGGGCAAGCGCTGCGGCGGCAGACAGGAGAACGATCAGCGCTCCCGCAATGCTCATGGACGTTTAAGCTGTTTGTCCGCCCACGGAATAAAGTACTTCCAATTCGGGCCGTCCGTATGACCGCCGTCATGCTGCCGCCAGGCAAGCTGGCCGTCGAGCATGCTTACGTTCACCGCGGGCATCTTCTCTTTATTGTAATCGTCGGAAGTGCCCAGATCTTTTGCGCCCAACAAGCGGAAGACCGGCCCCGCGGCAACGGCAGCCATATAACTGCCCTGGTGATCAAGCCACTTCGCATCGCCCTTCTCCGGCACGCCATAGCTAATGAACGTCGGGCGCGGCGCACACAGCGCGATCAGTTCATGGGCATCCACCGGCAAATCTCCGGCGTTCTTGCTGCCGAAATTCGCCTCGGATGCACCATACTTCAGAAAGTTGCCCGCCATCCAGTGGTACTCGCCCGATCCCGTGAGATTCTCCACCGCCTCACCCCAATTGCGGCGATGCAGCTTGGCCCCGCCTTCGCCAGAAGAACCCACCAGAACGACCGCGAATCGCGTGTCGAACGCCATGGTCACCAGCGCGGCTTTCCCGTAGCGCGAAACGCCTTCAATCCCCACACGTTTTGCATCTACCGCTTTATCGGTTTCGAGATAATCCAGGCCGCGGGCCGCACCCCAAGCCCACGCGCGTAACGAGCCCCAGTCATCCGGTTTGCGGGGCTGGCCCTGATTCACCAGGCCGATGATGCCCTTGGTCAGTCCGGCGCCGTTGTCCGCCTGGATACTGCCGGGATTGATGGACGCATAACCCCAGCCATCGGCAATCAGCTGCTGCGTCGCCGGAGGATCGCCGCCGGCCGGAGGAGCAGAACCGCGCCCGGCTGGCGCAGCGGCGCCCGGAAGTCCGCCGCCGCCAAACATCATCATGACCGGCACCGGACCGGTTGCATCGGCCGGTGTGACCAAAATCATCTGGATGTCGACATTGATCGCCGGATACGACGAATTATCCACGTGGCCTACAAGCTGCTTCCCGACAACCGGACGCGCGCCGATCACGGCATGGACCGTGTTCGCGACCGTCCAGGTCACTTTCGGGACATTTCGGGGAACACGCCCGAGCACCTCACGCTCGAAGTCCTCGATGATTTCGGGACGGCGCTGATTCCACCACATCGCTGGCGTAGTGACCTTCTTGCCGTTCTTCAGGGTCAGCGCGTCCGGCAAGACTGGAAAGGGGTTCGCCGTGGCCTCATCGTAATTCGCATGGTTGGGCGCAGCCTCGTTGCCGCTGGGCCCGGGACGAAGCGCCTTGATCCCGAGCTGATCCATCATGTTTCGATGGTCCTCTGCCGCGGTCCACGTCACCGGCTGCGGGAGACTTCCTGGCGATGATTGGCCGGGCAGAATGCCCGCCATGAACAGGGAAATAGCCCAACCGTGGACGAGCTTCATACTCGTATACTAGCTCTTCATTTGGAGCTTTGCCGCGGCAGGAATCTCCATCCTCGAAGGGCAGGCCGCCGATTCATGTATTCTGATCGAGGGAGGGAACGATGCTTCACGGACCCAATGGCCGGATGCGGAGCGCGGGGATGGTTGTGGCCGCCGTTCTCTGTGCGGGATTTCTGCTGGGACAG
>DATIRX010000279.1:0-11441 GCA_035469225.1 Bryobacteraceae bacterium | reverse complement strand
TACTTGTGCTCGCCTTCGCCGATGATCGGGTTTTTCGTCCCGGACTTGTCCTGAGATCTCAGAATGTACGGCGCGGCGACCACCGCACCCGCTGCGATAAAACCACGTCGAGTCATGTCGTCCATATGCTGGTTTCCTTTCGGTCTCAGGCCATTATACTCGGGCGAGGCATGCCTCGCCCCTACGGTTGTACGGCGGGGAGCATCTTCTCATCCCCGGTGCTGATGCATTTGGGATGACCGAATCCGCCCGCGCTTTGGCCGTTCGCGCCGATGTCGAACACGATGTTGTCGGGACGCTGCATGTCGCCGGAAATTCCTCCCACCCCGGCCAGGTGGTCCAGACCCAGATTCTTGCGCAGGCGCCAGGCGATGAAGTGATCCGCGCAGGAGGTGTCGCCGCTGACGCCGATTCCGCCGACCATCTTCTTGCCGGCGGCGAACAGAGCCAGGCCGCCGCCAAAAACGTTGACGCCGCCAATCTTGCTGCCCTTCATCGGATCCATGGCGGTACCGTAGGATGCCGAGGGGATCTTGTAGCCCGCATCTTCATTCACCGGGTTGCTGAACTGTAGCCCGAAGAGACTGCCACCTGGCTGAACCGCCGAGAACAAATTGGCCGTGGAGAGCGCCAGGCCGTTCATTTGCCCGGATCCATTGCTGTTCGATCCCGAATCCAGACCAAACGCATTGGCCGTATTGGCTTTTTGGGCGGAGATCACGCGGCTGCCGGGCCACTGCGAGAAACGATCCGTACCGGAGAACGCGACGTTGCAGACCACTCCGTCGCGGTCGACGATAGTAGCCCACATGTGGTTGTTGAGCCCGCTGGTTTCGTCTTTGGTGGCCTGAATCAGGGCGGCTTTCAGGGCGGCGTGATTCGGCAAAGTTGCGCAGGTTTGAGCGCTGGCTGCTCCTGCGATACAGGTCAATGCCACGACGAAGGTGGCCGCTCCGGTAAAGAAATTCCTCTGCAACATGATCGTCTCCTTTAAGGTCGTGCCTGACAGCGGATAGAGTTCGGCCCTTCGGCCTGAAGCGAATTATACAACGAACAACAGAACAGGGGACCGAGCGTTAAAAGCTCTCGGTCCCCTGTGGTGAGAAACGGGCGGACTATTTTGAAGCGGACGGCTTGCCGAACATCTTGGCGTCGATGGCGACATTCGTCCGGACGCTGGTGAGCTTGGCTTCCCACCTTCCGTCCAGCCACAGGAAGTTGCGATCGAAGGCAAACTTGACGCCACCGACGTCGCGATAATCGGAAAAATCCACTTGCGTGGGAGCGCGGCCAATGGGCGAAGAGGTGTAGATGATCATGCGCGACAAGAGGTTGGTCTGGGTGTCGAAATACAGCGTGACCAGAAGCCCCCGGGCGGTTCCGCCCTGCACGATATTGAAATCGCGATCGCCGAGGCTCTCCATCGGACCCACGCGCCAATTGGTGAACAGCGTCTTGATCTGGCCCGGGAACGCCATCTGCGCATCGAACCTGGTTCCATCCAGTCCCGCTCCACTTACTTCGTACTCGCCCAGCAGTCCGCGGGGCGTTGTGATCCACCCCAATTTGCCATCGAAGGCCCAGGTGCTGTCGCCGCGTTCCGGATGCTCCTTGAAGCTGATGTGGGTGGTCTTCTGATTGGGAGCCTTGGCGTAGATGGTGAATTCGCCATCGCCGCCCAATCCTTCGTATCCCACGCTCTTTCCGGTGGCGACGTAGCTGGTGATTGCCGCCAGACGCTGCGCTCCGCCCATTGCGGCAATGTATTTATCCAGAATCGCGGTGGCGGACTGTCCAGCCTGCGGCTTGACGATGTCATCTCTTTCAGAATTCGGATTGCTGTAGACCGAATCGAGGGCTACGGTAGTGGCGGGGATGTCGCGGCCGTGATGGCAGGTCCAGCACGTCACCATCTGCACGCCGGCGAAGTTGGTCTTGTTGATGGTGCCCACCATCTCGATCATCTTGCGGGCAGTTTTCTTTTGGGGCGTGTCGATCACCCAGTCCACTTTGTCCGAACCGGCGCCGGGATGGCAGTCGGCGCAATCCAAGCCGAGGTTATCGGCAATCAGCCCCATGGTCAGAATGAAATCGTCGGGGGAAAGCACCTTGAGCGTGGGCGTGGTGACGTTCTTGAAGACTTCTCCGGCGGTGGGTTTCCCCGACGCGGACGCTTTAGCTTCTGCCGGAGCCTTTGCCTGGGTGGCCGCCTTGCCCTGAGTGGCAGCTTTGCCCTTGGTATTCGCCTGGCCGAGCAATTTGGCGCCGGTCAGGCCGATGAACGCCATTCCGGCGACTGCAAGTGTCAGTCTCAACGACAGTTTCATTTAGATTAGCCTCCCGGGGAGTTTCCAAGACCGACCTTGCCCGCGCGGCAAGCAACATCGGGGACAAATGGATACGCAGGATGAGCACTGTTCAACTGCCAGCGCTCATCCTGCTGAGGTTGTGGAGAGACGAACTAACTACTGCTTGCCTTTACCCTTCTCATCGGTTTCCGACGAGCCGGCGAAGACCTGGCGGCCATCAGCCAATTTTACGGTGCGAGCGTTGGCCAGCTTGGAGCCGTCCTTCGCCAGCGATCCGGTAATGGTGACCTGGTCGCCTTTCTTCAGGGAGTTACGAGTCCAGCCTTGGCGCATCAGGCCGTTGGGGCTGCCAAGCTCGAGTTCCCAGTTGTTCATTTCGCCCTTTTCGTCCTTCACGTCGATATAGAAACGGGCGTGGGGATTCATCCACTCGACCTTGGTGACTGTGCCGGTCAGCGTGACTGGTTTGGCCGAATCGTATTCGGCGGCAAACGAGTGATGTGCCAGCATCGGCACGGTGCACAGAAGCAATCCTAATCCAGCTACCACCACCGCAAGCAATTTCGCCTTCATGAGTTAAACAACCTCCATCCTATTGATTATGAAGCAGGCATAATCCTGCCCCAACATGCTAGCATACACGCCTGCAGATTGGTGGTCAAGAGCCTTACTCAGTGGGCGATGCCAGATCGAGCGGGGTTACCGAATCCAGGAAAATCCAGCAAGGAATCGCGGCCGCGTAGAGGATCGCCGAAATATAGAAGGCCACATTCCAGTCGTTGCTGGTCCAGGCCAGGACGTAGCCGATGACGGCGGGTGCAACCGCACCGCCCAGGTTCCCCCAGCTGTTCATCGCGCCAGCCAGGGTTCCGGCGTAGCGGCCGCCCATGTCCATGGTGGCGGACCACGAGGGGGGCATCGCCAGATCGTTGAAAAAGCTGGCCAGCGAGATGGAGATGACGGCTGCCCGGGCATCCTGTATATAGGTGGTGGCCAGCAGCGACAGACAGGCCCCGGTGTATCCGAAGCAGGCGACCATCCGGCGGGTGCGGTCGACGCTTTTGGTCCATTTGACCAAACGTTCGCCGACGAATACGCTGACAGGGTTTCCCAATCCGCCCAAGAACAAAGGAAGAATTCCGAACAGGGCGGCTTGGGCGACGTCCATTCCGCGCGCTTCGCGCAGGTAGGTGGGCAGCCAGGTGATGTTGAAATACCATCCGTAAGACAAAAAGAAATACTGCCAGCACAGCAACCACACACGCCCGGAGCTGACCAGCTTTCCCCAGGGCGGACTCGATCGCCCGCTGATCAGGCTGGCGGCCGGACGAACCAGCTCGCGCTCGGCGGCGTTGAGCTTGGGATTATCCAGCGGATTGTCGCGATACCAGAGAGCGAAGCACGCGGCCCAGACCACACCCAACCCGCCAAAGATTTCGAAGGCGTGGCGCCAGCCGACCCAGGTGATCACGGCCGCAGCCAGGGGAGGCGTGAAGGCTCCGCCCCAGCGCGCGCTCATCCACATCAAGCCCTGGGCGCGAACGCGCTCGCGCTCCGGCAGCCAGATGGTGAACATCTTGGTGAGGTTGGGGAAACAACCCGCCTCGCCGGCTCCGAACAAGAATCGCGTGGTTACCAACGACGCATAATTCCAGGCCCACCCGGTGGCCGCGGTGAAGAACGACCACCACAGGACGATCCGCAGGATCACGCGGCGGGGTCCCATCCAATCGCCCAGAAATCCGCCGGGGATTTCGAAAATCGAATAGGCCAGCGCGAAGGCGGTCAGAACCCAGCCCTTCTGGATCGAGTCCAGGTTGAGATCCGTGCCGATGTAGGGAAGAGCGAACGAGATCGCCACGCGGTCGATGTAAGTGACGATGGCGAGGGTGACGGTGAACACCAGAACCCAGTAACGGACGCGGGTGGGTCGCAGGGTGGCAGCGTCAAGCACAGGCTCGATCTTCTCACGTGTGATAGGATCTTTTCCGAGATGAAAATCCTATGCGTTCTGGCGGCAGCGGCGGCCCTGGTGGCCGGACAGTCTCGAACCCTCGACATTTACTGGATCGACGTGGAGGGCGGCGCGGCGACGCTGATCATCGCTCCTTCGGGCGAATCCCTGCTGGTGGATACCGGCTTTCCGGGGAACCAGGACCGCGACGCCAAGCGGATCGCGGCGGCGGCGGCAGCCGCGGGGCTGACCCGCATCGACAATCTGGTGATCACGCATTTCCACGGCGATCATGTGGGCGGGCTGGCGGCGTTGTCCAAGATGATCCCGATCCGCAAGATTTACGATCACGGCGAATCCATCGAAGCATCCCAGGCGAAGGGCGCCACCCTGTGGCAGGACTATCTGGCTGCCGCCGGCAGCAAGCGCACGGTGGTCAAGCCGGGCGACAAGATCGCGTTGGCCGGCGTGGATATTACGGTGGTCAGCGCGAATGGCGAGGTGATCGCCCAGCCGATCCACAAGGGGTTCGCGAATAGACTCTGCGACGGCGCTGAGCGCAAGCCCACCGACAATACCGAGAACGCGCGCAGTACCGGTTTTCTGCTGACCTTCGGCAAGTTCACCTTCCTGGACGTCGGCGACCTGACCTGGGACCGCGAAATGATGCTCGCATGTCCGGTAAACAAAGTAGGCGAGGTGTCTCTGCTGCAGGCCACGCATCATGGATTTTCGAATGGCCAATCCGGCGCACCGGCATTGATCTGGTCGTTGAAGCCGCAGGTAGTGGTGGTCAACGACGGCGCGCGCAAAGGATTCAGCAATGGCGGCTATGAGACGATCGCGAAGATTCCGGGGATAGAGGGGATCTGGCAGGGTCACAAGGGCGCGATGAACGACGCGGACCACAATACGGCCGAAGACATGATCGCCAACCTGGACGAGGGCGCGGCAGACCAGGGCAACTGGATCAAGGCGTCGGTGTCCCGCGACGGGAAGTTTACGGTGACGAACGGCCGCAACAAGTTCGCGAAATCGTATACTTCCCGTTAGTGTCCAAGTCTAAACTTCGTTCCACGCATTGGTTCGGTCTCCAGGATCGCGATGGGTTCATCCATCGGTCCTGGATGAAGAACCAGGGCTTTCCGCCGGACCTGTTCGACGGCCGCCCGGTGATCGGCATCTGCAACACGTTTTCCGAGCTGACGCCGTGCAATGCGCACCTGCGGCAGGTGGCCGAGCGAGTCAAGCGCGGCGTATATGAAGCCGGCGGATTCCCGCTGGAATTTCCGGTCATGTCGCTGGGGGAAACCAACATTCGCCCCACGGCCATGCTGTTCCGCAACCTGGCCAGCATGGACGTGGAGGAATCCATCCGCGGCAATCCCATCGATGGCGTGGTGCTGCTGTGCGGTTGCGACAAGACCACGCCTTCATTACTGATGGGGGCGGCGAGCTGCGACGTGCCGGCCATCGTCGTCTCGGGCGGTCCCATGCTCAACGGCAACTTCCACGGTGAGAGGCTCGGCTCGGGCACGGGCGTCTGGCAGATGAGCGAGGACGTGCGTGCGGGCAAGATGAAAATCGCCGATTTCTTTGAAGCCGAGGCGTGCATGTCGCGGTCCGCGGGCCACTGCATGACCATGGGGACGGCGTCGACGATGGCCAGCATGGTGGAAGCGCTGGGCATGGGCTTGCCGCACAACGCGGCGATACCAGCGGTGGATTCCAGAAGGTACGTGCTGGCGCAGCAAGCCGGGCGCCGGATCGTTGAGATGGTGAAAGAGGATCTGCGGATTTCCAAGATTCTCACGCGCCAGGCGTTTGAAAACGCGATCCGGGTGAACGCCGCCATCGGTGGATCGAGCAATTTCGTGCTGCACATGCTGGCGATCGCGGGACGCGTGGGTGTGCCGCTGACACTCGAGGATTTCGATCGCGTGGGTCATCATCTGCCGCTGCTGGTGGATATCCAGCCGTCGGGAAAGTTTCTGATGGAGGACTTCTACTATGCGGGCGGCGTTCCGGCGGTAGTGCGCGAGCTGGCCGACCTGATTCATCGCGACGCAATGACGGTGAACGGCAAGACGATCGGCGAGAATACGGCGGAAGCGCCGTGCTGGAATCGCGAGGTGATTCGTGAACGTACGCGGCCGATTCGGGAGAACGCGGGGCTGGCGGTGGTGCGCGGAAACCTGGCTCCCAATGGAGCCGTAATCAAACCCTCGGCGGCGACACCGGGTCTGCTGAAACATCGCGGCCGTGCGGTGGTGTTCGAAAGCATCGAGGATTTCAAGGCGCGCATCGACCGGCCGGATCTGGAGATCGATGAAACGTCGGTCATGGTGATGAAGGGTGCGGGTCCCAAGGGGTATCCGGGAATGCCGGAGGTCGGGAACATGCCGCTGCCGCCGAAGCTGCTCGCGCGGGGCATTACGGACCTGGTGCGGATTTCTGACGCGCGCATGAGCGGCACGGCGTACGGAACGGTGGTGCTGCATGTTTCTCCGGAATCGGCGGCCGGGGGGCCGCTGGCGCTGGTGGCGAATGGAGATGAGATCGAGCTGGACGTGGAGGCTCGCAAACTGGAACTGCGCGTTTCCGATGACGAGCTGAATCGCAGGAAGGCCGCGTGGAAGCCGGAGCCGAGCACGTGGGCCGGCGGCTACCAGCGGCTCTACATCGATCACGTGCTGCAGGCCGATCAGGGCGCGGATCTCGATTTTCTGGTCGGGTGCCGGGGCGCCGGGATTCCGCGCGAGAGCCACTAGTTTCGGGTCGGGCATGCCCGACCCCTACAACGGTTTGATAGCATGACGCTGATGTCCGCCAAACTTCTTGTTATCGCAACCGTGCTCGCTGCGATGGCGTTCGGCCAAGGCAAGGGTATGGTCGTCCGCTGCGATCGGGCGTGTCTGGAAGCCTACGTTGACAAGTATCTGGATGCGATGGTGGCCCACGATCCCGCCCAAGCGCCGTTCGCGCGCGGCGTAAGGTTCACCGAAAACGGCCAGCGGCTCGAACCGGGGGACGGCCTGTGGAACACCATGACCGGCAAGGGCGCGTACCGTCTCTTCGTCACCGACGTGGAGGCGCAGCAGGTGGCCTTCCTGGGCAGCATCAGGGAGGCAAACGTCGGCGCGATGATCGGACTGCGCCTGAAGATCCGCGACAACCAGATCACCGAGGCGGAGCATTTTGTCCAACGCAGTCCGAATTCGGCCGCGGGTTTCGAGCGGATCGGCTACCAGTGGACCAATGTCGTTCCGCCTGCCGAGCGCATGACGCGCGAAGAGCTGGTGAAAACCGCCAACCTGTACTTTTCCGGCATGCAAAAGAACGACGGCAAGGGCGACTATCCCTTCGCCCCCGACTGCAACCGCATCGAAAACGGCGCGCTAAGCACCAATCAGCCGACCAAGGGCGGCAAACAGCGGCCCGATCCGAAGACCGCAACCATGTATTCCGGCGAGTGGAGTTGCATGGAGCAGTTCAAGAGCGGACTGATTCACTTTGTCACGCGGATTCGCGACCGGCGCTATGTCGCCGTTGATCCGGAACGCGGCCTGGTGTTCGCCTTTGGCTTTTTCGATCATTCCGCCGGCGACACACGGAACTATGAGACTCCCGACGGCCGCAAGGTGACCGCCGGTCCGCAGCAGCCCTGGACCTGGCAGATCGTGGAGCTGTTCCAGCTTCGGAAAGGGCAGATCCATCAGATCGAGGCCATCATGGAGCGCTCTCCCTATGGGATGAACGCCGGGTGGAGCTCATGGGAGGACGGACTGAGCGACCGTGCGCGCGACGTCGCCAAACAATAATATGACGCTGCCGATTTTTGTCTTAACTCTGCTGAGCTTTCAAGCGCCCCAGGCGATCGACAATCCGCGCGTACAGGTGCGGGAACTGGACGGAGCCGCGGACCCGGTCTCCTACGATTCGGTGTGGGTGTCGCGCGCGGGTCACGCGGCGTTTTTGAAAAAGGGCGATAAGCACGCCGCCGATGGGGCCGGCATTCTGATCGGTCTCAAGGATTTCAAGCCGGAGCCTCTTGCCAACAAGTCAGGTCAGCCGCTGGCGTTTCCCAGGCCGGGGAGCAAGAAGCTGATCGACAACGCCCGCGTGATCGTTTGGGACTACACCTGGACTCCCGGCGTCGCGACGCCCATGCACTTCCACGATAAGGACGTGGTGGTGTTCTATTTGGAGGACGGCGATCTCCAATCCACCACGCCCAGCGGCGAGAAGACCGTGAATCCTTACAAGCCCGGCATGGCTCGCTTCAATTTGCGTGACCGGACTCACACCGAAACGCTGATCCGCGGAAAGCAGCACGCCATCATCACGGAGCTGAAATAGCATGATGCACAAGCTGGCGGCGCTCGCCGTCTTGTTCGCAGCCCCGGGATGGCCGCAGAGCGCTTGCGACCGCGCGTGTCTGGAAAACTTCGTCGACCAGTATATGGACGCGCTGATCGCGCACAATCCGAAAGCGCTTCCGATGACGGCGCGCGTGAAGAACACCGAGGACGGCGTGCAGCTGGATCCCGACGACGGCTTCTGGCGCAGCGCGAACGCCAAAGGCTCGTACCGATTCTTTGTGACGGATACCGAAAACGGCCAAGTAGCATTCATGGGCACCATGCGCGAGGATCCGAACTTGCCGGTGATCATCGGGATTCGCCTGAAAGTCGAGAACCGGCAAATTTCCGAAATCGAGAACCTGGTGGTGCGCGACGCGCTGGCCGCCACGAATCTGGAGAAGATCGGCAAGCCGAATGCAGTCTTCCTCGAAGCGATTCCCGCGGCGCAGCGAGCTCCGCGCGCCGAGCTGGTGCGCGTCGCCAACCTGTATCTCTCCGCTTTGGAGAAGAACGACGGCAAGGTCCAGGTTCCGTTCGCTCCGGGATGCGAGCGGGTGCAGAACGGCGTGCAGACGACCAACAATCCGAACGCGATTGCGCAGATGACGCCGCCGCCCGCGCCCGGGCGCGGCCAGCAGGCTCCGGCCCCTGTGAAACCGCAGCCTCCGCCGCCCGTGAACATCACGGAACTCGGTTGCGCGGAACAATTCAGGTTGGGCGTATTCGGATGGGTCCGGCGTGTGCGCGACCGGCGCTTCGTGGCCGTGGACCGCGAGCGCGGACTGGTCCTGGCGATCGTCTCAATCGACGAGCCCGCGGGCAAATACGCGACCTACAAGTTGTCCGACGGCCGCACCATGACCTACGGCCCGAACCGCCCCACAACGATCGCCGCGTTCGAGGCATACAAGATTGAGGGCGGCAAACTGCGCCGCATCGAAGCCGTGCAGCACGACATTCCTTACGGTATGCTCTCCGGCTGGTCGAGCTACGAAGAGGGAATGTCCAGCCGGGCGCGAACGCAATAGAGGAGGCATCATGCCATTAGATCCGCAATGCAAGGCGTTTATCGATATGCTGGCCGCGGCAGGCGGAAAACCGCTGGAGCAGCTGCCGCTGGCGGAAGCGCGCGCCGTTTCACCGGAGATGATCGCGGCAGGCGGGCCCGAGGAGCCGGTCGCCGAGGTGCAGAATCGCACCATTCCGGGCCCCGCCGGGCCGATGGCGATCCGCGTGTACCGTCCAGTGCTGCAGGAAACGCTTCCGGCGCTGGTGTATTTCCACGGCGGCGGGTTCGTCATCTGCAATCTGGATACGCATGACCGGCAGTGCCGCAGGCTGGCGAACGCTTCCGGGTGCGTGGTCATTTCGGTCGAGTACCGCCTCGCGCCCGAGCATAAATATCCGGCCGCGGTGGACGACGCATTTGCGGCAACCAAGTACGTCGCCGGGCACGCCGCCGAATTCGGCATCGATGCGGACAGGCTGGGCGTAGGCGGGGACAGCGCCGGAGGGAACCTGGCCACGGTGGTGGCTCGCCTGGCGCGGGATCAAGGAGGACCTCGGCTGAAGTTCCAGCTGCTGATTTATCCGGTGGTGGACTTCTATGACCAGAGCCCTTCCATGCAGCAATTAGGGAAGGACTATTTCCTGACACGCGAAGCGATGGACTGGTTCACGGCCATGTATTTGCCCAACCACGACGCGGGCCTGGAGCCCAGCGCATCTCCGATGCATGCCGATGTTCGCGGTCTGCCGCCGGCGATGGTCATCACCGCGGAGTTCGATCCTCTGCGCGACCAGGGTGAAACGTACGCCCGCAAGCTGGCCAGCGCGGGAGTCCCGGTGGAGGTCAGGCGCTACGAAGGTATGATCCACGCGTTCTTCAGCTTTGCCGGCGTCATCGAGAAGGGCAAGGTCGCGATTGCGGATGCCGGAGCAGCCACGCGGCGGGCGTTGGGCGCTTCCGGCGCGTCCTCCGCGCGTTCCGTGTGATAGACTCCCGGACAATAAGGAGAAATTCTCATGAAAAACTGGCTGACGCTGATGATCGTGGCGAGTGCATCGCTCCTGCTCGGGGCCGATGCAGCCACCTATGTAGCTCATGACAAAGTTGCCGACGCGCTGGCGAAGGGCGGATCGCTCGGGGCGACCAAGCAATATACGGTTTCCGGCGCCCATCGCGATAAGGCAGGCCAGGTCGAGGTGCATGAAAAAGAAACTGACATCTTGTACGTCACGGATGGGGAAGCCACCTTTGTCACGGGCGGAACGATGGTCGGCGGAAAAATGAGCAAGGCGGGGCAGTGGCTCGGCACGGATATTACGGGCGGGCAAGCCCATCACCTGGTGAAGGGCGACGTCATGATGATCCCGGCCGGAATGCCGCACTGGTTCAAGGAAGTTCCCAAGTCCGTCAGCTATTTCGTGGTGAAAGTCCTGAAGGAGTAGTGCAAGTAGGTTCGGCTCCTTGGTCCGGCGAAGCTGGCACGGGAATCGAGACGCTCTCGTATTACTAGAGATCGCCGGCTCGTGCGCGGCTGCGAAGCTTGCCCTGCTCCGAAGCCGCGGGCCGGCGGGGCACGTCCTGAACACTGACTCCGGGAGAGTCGGCATGGACGATCACCAGGCCTGACTCCGTCACGGTGTGGCCTTCGCGGCGGTTGTTTTCCGGATCCAGGCCGATGACGGCGTGTTCCGGAATCTTCACGTTGTGATCGACGATGGCGTTCCGGACGCGCGCGTGAGCCCCGATTTGCACGCCGGAAAACAGCAGGCAGTTTTCCACCGAAGCGTGTCGATCGACGCGTACTC
>DATIRX010000278.1:0-20419 GCA_035469225.1 Bryobacteraceae bacterium | reverse complement strand
TGACCGTGGCCGAAGGCATTGTGACCCAGCATGGCGGCGCCATTACCGCCACGAATCGGCGCGACGGCGGAGCGTGCCTGGAAGTGTGGCTCCCCGCGCCACGAGAGAAGTCCTGATCCCCCGCCCTCACGGGCGGGGCTGGCAACCATCGATAGCCCGTCTGTAAGGACGGGGGATGAAAGAAATACTCTTAGAGGCCTGACGGACTATAAGCCGGTTTCTGTACCCGCCGCTTGCGCGACGGACGGCAACCATTCCTCTGGGCCGGAGATTACTCCCCAGCTCTAGCAACCTACCCGGAAGTCGTAACGGAGCGGGCCGCTCCGTGTTTTGTGCGCGCGACGGTCTCCCGCCTGCGCGCCTCCTCCCCTATTTGGTCTTGCTCCACATGGGGTTTGCCCTGCCAGCGCACGTTGCCGTGGCCGCGGTGCGCTCTTACCGCACCATTTCACCCTTACCCCCGTTTCCAGGGGCGGTATATTTTCTGTGGCACTTTCCGTGAAACCCGCTTTAAGCGAGCCCCCCCGGCCGTTAGCCGGCATGCTGCCCTATGGAGACCGGACTTTCCTCCCCTCCTCCATCGTGAAGATGAAAAGGGGCGATTGCCCGTCCGCCAAGCCTCAATTCATTATCCGGCTCCCAGGTACTAAGGGCAACTCTTTGAAACGATTGTTTCTTCTGAAGTGTCTTGTAGCAAAAGGCCAGCACACGCCCATAAGCAGATTTAGGAGCGTATCTGGGACCAATTAAAGTTAATCTGGAAATGTCTGGAATTTGCAGATTCCATTCAGGAGGGGCTCGTACAATGGCTCGACGAAGCGTCGCGTTGGTATCCGCTGTGTTGTGGATGGGGGCAGGAGTCTTTGCCCAGGGGCTGGACACACAGGCCAGCAAGGATGACTGGGAGGAGATCAATTTCGATTTCAACTCCTCGGTCCTGGTAGATGGTTTTCCGAGCCTTCTCCGGCTCGGCGAGCTGCTCCAGAGCAACGCCGGCTACCACGTGCGCGTCGAAGGCCACACCGACGGCATCGGGTCCGACAGTTTCAACCAGCGGCTGGGCCTGTCGCGGGCCAATACCGTGCGCGATTTCCTGGTCAAGTACGGCGCCCGCGCCAACCAGATCGAAACCATCACGCGCGGCAAAACCGCGCCCAAGGTAGCCGACCCCAATCCGCAGATGCGGGTCACCGACGAGGTTCGCTACATGAACCGGCGCGTGGTGCTCACCGTGACCGACGAACAAGGCCGCACGGTCGGAGCTGGCGGCGCGGGCGATGCCATTCGCGCGATTACCAATACGGCTCCTCCGCCGCCGGCGGCCGGCGTCGCCGATTGCTGCAGTGAAGTCTTGAAGCGGCTGGACAAGCTCGACGATATCGCCAAGATGCTGCGTGATCTGGCCGACCAGAACGCCGCCCTGCGTAAAGAAGTCGATGGCTTGCGCCAGAACCAGCAGGCCATGGAAGCGCGCTTGAACCAGCCCGCTCCGCAGCCGCCGAAGCCGCCGTCGGCTTCCGAAGTCGCTACGGAGGTCACCCGGCAGATCGACGCGGCCAAGACTCCCAAGTTCCAGCTCCTGGGGGCCAACGTCGGCGCGGACAGCAACGGCGACATCACCTTCACCGGCAAAGGCCGGTTCTTCGACACCATGGGCACGCGCTTCGGATTTGAAGCCCAGGGCGAGTACTATTACATGCGCGGGCAGCGCGAAGGCCAGTTCGATGTTGGACTGGTGGACCGTTTGGGAAGGCGCGTGCAGGCCGGCCTTTTCGCGAGCTTTAAGCACGTCACGCTCTCCGGCGATCAGTCCGGCGGGACCCTGGGACAAGGGGCTCTGGCCATCGACTATCTGTTCTCGCGCGGCCGCGTGGGCATCTTCGGCACCAAGGGCTTCATGGATAACGCCCTGGTCAACCGCGCCAACGAAGTGAACGCCAGCGGAGTCCTGCTGCGCAACGTCATCCTGGAACGCTACTTGAAGGTGGTGGACCAGGCCGGTGTCAGCGCCACTGTCGGCCTGTGGGGCAAGAATTACGCGGAAGGCAATATCGGGTACCTCAAGAGCGTGGCCTATGGCGACCGCGTGGGCGGCACCATCCGGCTGATCTTCCCGTTGAACAGCAAGATCGCGCTCACTGCCGAGGGCGGCGTGAACGAGACCATGCTCTCCCGCGGCAACGACGGCCGTGCCGTTTTCGGCGTCCAGTTCGGCAACATGATCCGGCCCAAGGAATACCTGGCCGCCGAGCACGCCATTCCCATGGAAGTTCCGCGCGTGCGCTATGAAGTGGTCACGCGGCGCCTGCGCATTGGAAACGATCCGCCCGTGGCCGACGCTGGTCCCGACCAGAGCAACGTCGCCGCCGGTACTGTAAGCCTGGATGGGTCGGCCTCCTACGATCCCGACAGCGATCCGATCACCTTCCAGTGGATCCAGGAGGGCGGCCCGCAGGTGAGCCTCACGTCTCCCACCACTTCGCGGCCCACCTTTAACGCGTCAGCCGGGCAGACCTACACCTTCCGCCTGGTGGTCAAAGACGACCACGGCGGCCAGGGACAGGCCCGCGTTCGAATCTCGACCCGCGCGGCCGACCGCGCCCAAATTCTGTTCTTCCTCGCGGATCCCAAGCAGATCATAGCCGGGCAGCGGGTCACGCTGAGCTGGCGGACTCTGAACGCGGACAGCGTGAATATTTCGGGAATCGGCAATGTGGCCACTTCCGGAACGCTATCCGTTTCCCCCACCGCCACTACAACGTATGTGCTGACCGCGCGAAACAGCGTGAACCAGGAAACCTCGTCGGTTGCCGTTTCCGTAATCGGCCTGCCCACTGAAGTTTTTGTTTTCGGATGCACGGCGACGCCGGCCACCATCCGCCCGGGCCAGTCGTCCATCTTGGCCTGGAGCACTCTCAATGCGGACTCGGTCAGCATCCAGCCGGGAATCGGGCCGGTGGACAAGACCGGCACCCGTTCGGTCACGCCGGCAGCGACGACCACCTACACGGTTACGGCGACGGGCGGAGGCCGAACCTCCATGTGCAGCATCACCGTCACGGTGAGCGCCGCGGTTCCGGTAATCGCCAGCTTCACGGCGACTCCGGCGACCATCGACGCGGGACAGAGTTCCACCTTGCAGTGGAGCGTGACCAACGCCGATACCGTGAACATTACCTCACTCGGAACAGTAGCGGCCAGCGGATCCCGTAGCGTTTCGCCCGCCGCCACCACCTCTTACATACTTACGGCCACCAACAGCGCCGGCAGTGTGACGCGCACGGCCACCGTGGAAGTACGAGCCGGCACGGGGCCGGTCATCGTATTCCCCTCGGACTTCATCTACACCACCAGCCGGGATCTGCAGCTGGATGCGTCCGGCTCGTTCAGCCCGGCGGGCAATACGCCGCTGAAGTTCTACTGGACGTCCCGCGGCGTGGATCGCGCGGTGATTTACGAACGTACTTCGCCCACTCCCCATGTCTTCCTCCGGCTGGCTCCGGGGAACTACACCTTCGATGTGACCGCCACCGACAGCAAGGGTAACTCGAGCACCAAGACCCTGACGGTCCGGCTGATCGGGATCCCGCCGGGTCTCTAGCCGGCGAACGCGCGCCGGCTAAGAACCGGCGCGCCTTACAATCGTTCATGAGGACTCGATCTTATGCAACGATTCAATGTGCAACGGTTTAACAGGCAACCACGATCCGGGATGCTCCTGTGCCTTGTCTACGCCACGCTCATAGCACCGGGATCCACCAGCGCCCAGGAACGGTTCCTCCCGATGACGATGGCTCCCACGATTTCGTTCGGCATGATCGGCCTGGGGAACGGCGCCACGGCGCGCTTAAACGTAGTGAACCTGGTCCGCACCCCGCCGCCGGTCGCCATCCCGCAGGCTCCCTGCAAATTGGAGTTGGATCTTTACGACAACCAAGGCAAGCTGCTTCAGCAGAAGAACATTGCCAACCTGGGTTACGGCCAGGCCGACTTTGTGGAGGTACTCCGCTCGGATATCGCCAGCACTGCGGCGCACGTTGAACTGACCGGCGCAGTGAAGGTCGGGTCGAGTCAATCTTTTTTCTGCAACGTCAGCGCAACTCTGGAAATCTTCGATAACGTCACGGGGACGACCACCGCGATTCTAACGGGCATCAGCGCAGGATCACCGCTGATCTTCTCGACGTTTCCGTTCAGCGCGCAGCCGGCGGAAACCAACTAGTCGGTCGGGTCCCCGGTCCCGCGGCGGGCTTAGGCCCGCCTACGCCCGTGGAGATCAGGTGCCCGCTACTGCGTTTTGGTCTTGCCGGCGAGCTGCCGGAAGTACTCCGAGATCGCGTTGGCGAAGCCATCCGGCGTCCGTTCCGTGCCCGCGCTGCGAACCTGGCCGCCGGTTTCCTCGCCGGCTTTCTGGCGCATCTGGACTTCGAGAGTCTCAAGCTGCGGGAGCACGGTACGGCTGAGCCGCTCCTGCAGCACCGGTCCGGACGTATCGCCGACACTCGCCTGGGTCAGCGCGCGTTCCACATCGGAAATCTGCCTGGCCATCTCCGGATCGTCTTTGAAGCGCTGGCGCAGATCGTTCAAGTCCCGCGCGAAGTCGCGCACAATCTGGCCCGGCTCGGCGCGGCGGCCGTCGGGCATGTCGTACCAGCCCTGCGGATTCCAGCGGCCGAACTGACCACCGATATATCCGCCGTTGGCCCGATTCCCGCCGCCGAACTGATTGCCTCCGCCTTGCTGTCCCCCGGGCTGCCCGCCCTGTTGTCCGCCACCCTGGCCTTGCTGCTGGCCGTCTTTTCCCTGGCCCTGTCCCTTACCTTGCTGCTGGCCATCTTTGCCCTGGCCGCCCTGGCCCTGCTTGCCGTCCTTGCCTTGACCCTGTTGCTGGCCTTGCTGCTGGCCGCGAGCGAACTGCTCCAGCTGCCGACGCAGGCTCTCCACTTGCGCCAGCTGCTGATCCCGTTCATTCTTTCCGGCGCCCTGCTGGTTCCCGTCACGCAACGCCTGATGGGCCTGGCGAACGCCTTCGCGCATGGTATCCAGCGCGCGATTCACCGGCGGCAGCCATCCGGACTGGTTCACCTGATCGGCGCGGCCCTGGCGGATATATTCCGCCGAATACTGGATCCGGCGCTCGACGTCGTTCTGCTGGATCTCGCTCACTCCGTCGCGAAGCTTGGTGGAAGCGTCCGGCTGGGTGGCCCGCAGGTCGCGAGCGGACCGCTGGATATCCTGTTCCAGCTTCTTCAGGTCTTCCAGGTTCTTATCCAGGTCGGAGGCCAGCTGATCGGTTTGCTGTTTACTCGCCCCGCCCTTGCCGTCCTTGCCATTGCCCGCAACCGACTGGCGCAAGCGATTCTCCAGTTCCTTCTGCCGCTCGCCAACCTGATCGGCGCGCGCTTTCAGATCGTCCAATTGCCCTGCCGTATCCTGGCGGCGCATGCGATCCCCGATGTCGCGGGCTTCATTCAGGCGCTCGGCCGCGCGGCGCGCGGCTGCATCGGCCTGGGCCTGATCGCCATTCTGCTGGGCCTGCTGAGACGCGCGCTGGTCATTCTGCGCCTGGTTGATCTGGTCCAGCATGCGCTGAATCTGCTGGCTGGATGCGCTCTGTCCGCTTTGTCCGCCCTGCTTTCCCTGCTGTCCTTGCTGCCCTTGCTGACCCTGCTGGCCCTGCTGGCCCTGCTGGCCGTTGCGGCTCAACTGCTGGCCGTTCTGCTGTTGTTGCTGCTGAGCCTGCTGCAGCTGCTTCTTGAGGTCTTCCAGTTCGCGGCGAAGCTGTTCCTGCTCCCAGCGGCGATCTACGCTGGCCTGCTGCTTGTTGTTCTGCTTCTGCTGCGCCAGCTGCTGCTGCCGGCGAGCCAGCTGTTCCAGCTTCTGCATGGCTTCGTCCACGGCCTGCTGCTGTTTATCGCCGGAGGAAGACTGCTGCGATTCGTACTGGTTCTTCTCGGTATCCAGTTCCAGATCGAACAGGTTCGCCAGATCGCGGCCGGCATCGGCGCCGCCGCCCCCTCCGCCCCCGCCGCCCTGCTGGCCGCGCGACACCTGGATATCGCGGAACGTCGCCATGGCGCGCGAAAGATGCTGCAAAGCTTTGTTTTCCGGCTCCAGCGCATCCGACCACTTCTGGCTCTTCAGCTTGTCCGCCGCCGGACCCATTTCCGCCGCGGCCGCTTCCATTTCCTTGGTGAAGCTTTGGAAATCCTGATTCTCCGTGGAAAGCTCGCGAGCCTGGGTGCGCTTGGCCATCGATGCGGCCTGTTCTTTGAGCTTGGTCTGCACCTCGGAAAGATACTGGGCGTTCTCGGCGTTGGCCTGAGCGTTCTTGCCGCCGCGATTGAAATTATGCGTCGCCGCGATGATTTCTTTCTGGCGCTGGGTGATCTGGCTGGGATCGTCCTGCTGCCCGCCGCCCCCGCCTCCTCCGCCGCCGCCCTGCTGCGACTGCGAGTAGTTCTTCTCAAACGGCTGCGCTTCGACGAAGGTAATATCGCCTACAGTCCGGGCTTTCGCGTCGTTGGCCGTGGCGTACATCGAAATGACATCGCCCGGAATCAGCTTGAAGTCCTCCAGATTGAGGACCACTTTGCCCTCGCCGTTCTGGGACCCCTTGGCGGTCAACAACGGGACGACTTTCTCCGGCTGGCCGTTTACCGAGTAGTGCAGGTCCATGGCCTGCAATCCGAAATCATCGGAGCTCTGCACGGTAACGGTGACTTCCTCGATGGGACTGACTTTGGCATCCGCGCCCGGATGCGTAATCTTCACGCTGGGCGCCTCATCCTGCTTGGCTTCTATGAAGTAATCCTGGGTGATGCGCACGTTCTCGGATCCCTCGACCGCGGCAAAATGATACGCGCCGTCCTGCTCGATGGGAACCTTGGCGGTCAGAAAATTGCCCGACTTCGATTCCAGGTTGATCTTGGTGCCGTCGTTGAGTTCGATAATCCCGTTCTTCAGCGGACGATCGGTTTCCACTTCCAGTTCCGCTACGGTCTTGACCACCGCGCGCAGATCTCCGCCCGGATTCTCGACGTCGTCTTTCTTTCCGAGCCACGCCGGATAGTGATACGTCACTTTGATGTTCTTGACGCCCGCCAGATCGATCACATCCAGCTTGTAGGTTTTCGAGCGGACGCCGTTCGCTTCCACGTAGTATTCCACCGGCTCCGGCACGGCCGCGAACAGATACTCGTAGGAAGAATCGTTGGCGCGCGGCAGCATGGGCGCCTGCTCCCACTTCGCCGAGCTCTTGTAGCGGGCCATCAGGCGAACTTCCGGGGCCTGGAAACCGATCAGCGTGGCGCGAATCGGAAGATCGGAGCGGCGACGCACCAGCTTATCGCCCGGATCGACGGTGATCCGGTAAAACCCGCCTTGCAGATTCGGATCCTTCGGCGGACCCGCCCATAGCATGGATGCGCCGTAGCCCAGGAATCCCGGACCGGCCAGAATCAGCCACAGCAACACGGCTCCCGCGGCTCCCGCCGAGGTGGCGAATGCGAAGATCGATTTCGGAGTGACCACCTGCGAGGGCGGTGCCTGCGGCGCGTGCTGCAGCGTATCGGCGGCAAGAATGTCGATGAAGGGATCGGCGCCGCTCTCGCGACGCTCCACGTAGGTCACCAGGCGCTCCTGGAATCCCGGAAACACGGATTCGGCCCGGCCCGCCGCGCGCCTCTGGTTCAGGCGGATCAGCGGCATCACCAGCGCCATGCCCAGGGCGAACGCCAGAGCCAGGAACAGGGCGATGCGCGCCACCACCAGGCTGGTGGGCGAAAAGGCGAAAGCGTTCGTAATCAGGACCAGGGCCACGGTTGCGCCGAGTGCGACACCCAGTGCAACGGCTGCGCCCCTCGAAACGACCTGCATTCGAAGGCGCGATTCCAGGCCGCGCAGGTATTGGTTCAGTTGTTCGCGCGTGTTCATGCCGCTTTCGTCTCCTGAGACTGAGCCTGCGGCCGCAAGTAGCGGTCCGCAATTACCGACTCCGCCAGTGCTACACCTAACAATAGCAACAAAATGATGGGGGAAAGGCTCCAGGGCGTGGTGTTGGCTTCGCCGCCTGTTCCCTGCCCTGCGCCCGTGGACGATGCGCTCGCCCCGGTGGCTTTCCAAAGATCCAGCGAGTCCTGGGGGATCACGGCGAGATCCGACTCCAGGCGGTTGGCGTGCGCCGCGACCTGGCTCCGTTTTCCGCCGGCAGTCCGCACCTCGTAGAATCCTTCCCGCGTAAGCTGGAAATTCCGAGCCTGCGCCGATTCTTCGAGCGAGAGCACCCTCTGGCCATCCGGATCCTGGACCTCGGCCTGGGCGCCCTTCTCGTTCCCCGTCCTCAATTCGACGTACTCACCCACCGAAAAGTTAGCCGGCTGTTCCGTGCTGCCGCCTCCACCCAGATAGGCCACCGACTTCTGCACGAACGGGACCCAGGCCCCGTGCTTGGGCATGTCGTTGTTGTCCGCGTCGAAGGTGGAGGTGAACGCTAGCACTTTGCCCTCGCCGACCTTCCGTTCCAGCACCAGCGGTGTCCCGTTGCTCAGGCGCGCCAGCACGCGGGATTTTGTCGTCCCCACATTCACTGCTAAATAGATCCTGACGCCGTCGAATCGCTCCACGCTTTTCACCACGTCGTGGCCTGCATCCACGTCGGAAACCGTGAAAAACCGCTCGCCCTCGCGGCTGGCATAGCGCGTTCCTTCAATCGCCTCGTCCAATACCGGAGCCCGCGGGAGCGCCACCGAGCCCGGTCCGATCGATTCGAACAGGGATCCGCCGGCGGTCACGTAGCGTTCGAGCGATTGCTCCAGTCCCTGCGGAAGCTGCCCCAGGTTGTTCAGGACCACGACCGCATAGTTGGACAGGTTTGCCGTCGCGGCCACTTCGGGGCGCAGCGGTTCCAGTTGATATGCCGAGTCCTCGGTCGCGTTCAAGGCCGCGCGGAAGAACTCCAGCGCTTGCGGACGCCGGCCATCGTCCACAAAGGCGACCTTCTTGGGGTCCGTCCGCTCCACTGAAAACGCATAGCGGTCGTCCGCGGGCAGGCTGTCCGAGGAATCGATCCGGATTTCGCACTTGTTGAAACCGTACGAGGCGGCGTCCAGGCCGGTGAATTCGGCGGTGCCGCGGCCGTTTTCCGGCACGTTCACGCTCTTGGACTGGATGGTCTTTCCGTTCATCAGCAGCGTCACCGTGCGCGTGGCCGCCGGCGCCGAGAAGCCCGCCACGGTCGCGCTGATGCGGGCACGCTTCGGATCGTAAACATGCTGCGGCGCAATCACCGTCTCGACAGCCCAGTTGGGCTGTACCTTGCCCACCGTATGAAAATTGAGGGCCGTGTCTTCATCCAGACGAAGATCGGTAAACCCGGGAGGCATGCCGGATTTCTGGAGATCGCTGATCAGGTGCACTTCGAGCGGCGTCTTGGTGCTTTCGCTGAGCGTCCGGAGATAGCGAGCCAGTTCTCCGAAGGACGCCCGGGCGTCGCTTTCTTTGATCGCGGATACCGCGCCGCGAAGTTCCCCCGGATCGGTGGTCTGCTGCGTCATGGCTTGCAGCGTGTCGGCCAGCGCCACCACCTGCGCTTTTTGCGCGGGAGGGAGACCCGATAAAACCCTGAGCGCTTCGGCCTTGGCCAGTTCCAGCCGCGAGGTGGTCCCTTCTTTGGTGCGCATACTGAACGATCGATCCACCGCCACCACCACGATCTTCTGCCCGTTGCCCTTGGGCGTATTGCGGCGGATAAAAGGATTGGCGAACAGCAGCGCCAGGAGCACCAGCATCAGCGTGCGCAAGATGAACAGCAAAATGTAATCCAGGCGGCGATGCTGCACCGAGCTCTGCTCGCGGTGTTCGAAGAACATGAGCGACGGAAACATCTGAGGATCGGTCTTGTGCCGCTTGAGCAGGTGCAGCCAGATGGGCAAACCCACCGCGATCAGGCCGCCCAGGAACCAGGGAGAAAAGAAGCCCATTTACAACCTCCCCGCCCGGATCGCCAGATATTGCCGCAGAGCATCGTCCAGCGGCCGGCTGGTGTCCACTAGGAAGTAGTCGATACCGGCGCCCGCGGCGCGGCTCTTCAGATCTTCCAGATGCGCGCTCATCTTGGTCTTATACTCGTGCGTGGCGTAATCCGGAGAAACTTCCATCTTCACGCCGCTTTCCAGATCTTCCATCAGCACCGAACCGCGCAGCTTGGGTTGGATCTCCTGCGGATCCAGGACATGAAACAGAATCAGCTCATTGCCGCGCGAGCGCAGCGGCGCGACCGTTCGGATCACCGACTCGGGCTCTTCCCAGAAATCGGAAATGGCGACCACCAGGCCGCGCCGCCGGAGATAATCCGCCAGGTGGGAGAAAGGTCTTTCCAGAACCGTCTGCGCTCCGGTCTCGGCCTGGTCGATGCCGTGCAGCAGCCGCATGATCTGACCCTGCCGGGTAGAGGGCGGCACAAAGTGCCGGACTTCGCTGTCGAATACTACTAACCCGGCCGCGTCGCGCTGCAAATGCGCCAGGTAACACACCGAGGCCGCCAGGAAGCGCGCGTATTCCATTTTTTCCAGGCCGCGCGAGCCGTACTTCATGGAACGGCTGCAATCCAGCAGGACCGATACCTGGCAATTGGTCTCGCCGCGATAGCGCTTCAGGAACATCTTTTCGCTGCGCGCGAAAACGTTCCAGTCCACGTGCCGCAGGTCGTCGCCGGGGTTGTACATCCGGTACTCGGCGAATTCCTGGCTGAATCCGAAATCGGGCGACCGGTGCAGGCCGGAGATGAAGCCGTCCACCACGGTCTTGGCCACCAGGTCCAGCCCGGAGATGCCGGCTAGAACCGACGGATCTAGGAATCGCTGCAGCATGGGAACTCCTGACTACTCCCGGGGCTGCGGCATCGCCTCCAGCAGCTTCTTCAGGATGTCGTCCTGCGTCAGCTTGTCGCTTTCCGCCTGGAAGTTCAGCAGAATACGATGCCGCAGAATCGGCCGCATCATGGATTGAACGTCCTGGTAGCTGACGCTCACGCGGTTCTGCATCAAGGCGCGCGCTTTGGAGGTCAGGACCAGGTTTTGCGCCGCGCGGACGCTGGCGCCGAAGTTCACGTATTTCTTCACGAAGTCCGGAGCGCTGGGGTCCGTGGCGCGCGTGGCACGCACCAGGTTGACGGCATAGCGCGCCACCGAATCGGCGATGGGCACCATGCGAACCAGCTTTTGGAATTCCAAAATCTCTTCCGGAGAGGTCACCGTTTCGGCCACCGACTGATGCGTGGTGGTGGTCAGGTCCAGCACCTGCATTTCGTGCTCGGCCGAGAGATAATCCAGCAGCACGTTGAAGATGAAGCGGTCCAATTGGGCCTCAGGCAACGGATAGGTGCCCTCCAGCTCGATGGGATTCTGCGTGGCCAGCACGAAGAACGGCGGCCGGATCTTATGGTGGTTGCCGCGGACCGTGCAGGAGAGTTCCTGCATGGCCTCCAGCAGCGCCGACTGGGTTTTCGGAGGAGTGCGGTTGATTTCATCCGCCAGCAGGATGTTGGCGAAAATCGGTCCCGGCACGAACGTCCAGGTGCGGCGTCCGGTAGTCGGATCCTCTTCAATAATGTCGGTTCCGGTGATGTCCGAGGGCATCAGATCCGGCGTGAACTGGATGCGCCGGAAGTCCAGGCCGAGAATCTGGCCCACCGTCCGGACCAGCAGCGTCTTGGCGGTTCCCGGAAGTCCCGTGATCAGGCAGTGGCCGCCCACGAACAGAGCGATGAGCACCTGCTCGATCACTTCGTCCTGGCCGATGATCACATTGTGAATCTGCTGGATGATGGCTTCCCGTACCTGCCGGAAGCGTACGATGCGCTCCTGGATCTGGCTCGCATCGAGGGTTTGAGTAGTAGTAGTCGACATTTAGATTTGGTTTATTGTTTCACGTTTCCGGCTGGCTTTGGTGCAGATTGTTTGGCGTTCAGGTCCCGCAGCAGCGCTTGGGCCGGCTTGAAGCCCGGCGCCGCCTCGAGCGCATTGTACACTTCGTCCAGAGCTTCTTCGTTCCGGTTCGCGGCAGCTAAGGCCTGCGCCAGCCCGTAGTAGGCGCCGGCCTTATCGATCGTGCCGGCGGCCAGAACGGCCTGGTATTCCCGAATGGCGCCGTTGGGATTCTTCAGCTCGGCGTACAGCTTGCCCAGCTTTTCGTGCGCGGCTTCGTCTTCCAGATAGATCAGGTTCAGCCGCTCCAGCGTGGCCGCGGCCTCGCGCTTCTTGCCCGCCTCGATTTGCCAGTCGGCTAGCTGTTTCAGCACGCCGGGACTGCGGCCTCCCACGGCCGAATACCGTTCCAGCTCCGCCATCGCCTTGGCTTTGTCGTCCTTGGCCTTGTAGGCCGTCGCCAGAAATTCGTACACATTCCCGATCTCCACGAAGTCCGGGTACAGATCGCGGATTTCCGTACCTCGCCGGATGGCGTCGTCCCACTGCTTTTCTTTGACCGCTTGCGACGTCAGCTTCAGTTCTTCCTGCCAGTGGGCGAATCCCTCCACCTGCTTTTTGTACTTGGCTTCGATCCACGGGAAAAACTGCGCGTCGAATTCCTCCGGCTTCAGCTTCAGCTCCTGCTGGATCGCTTCCACCGTGTCCTTGCGGTCCGCGAACGCGTGGATCATCGCCAGAACCTTGTCGTAGCCCCACTTTTCGGCGATGAACGTGATCACTTGGCCGCCCTGGAAATAGGAGACGATCACCTGCTGGGGATAGGTCGGATGGATGAAGCCCCGATCCAGATCCGCGATCGGCAGCAGTTTCTTGTCCTTCATCGCCATGATCGACGGCGGATCCAGGCGGTCGCCCCAATCCGTCGCGCCCGAAGCCGCGGTCTCCTCGTACACCGCCAGTCCTTCGGTAAACCACCGCGGGACGCGATGATTCGTCATGGACAGCACATACACGTGGCTGAACTCGTGCCACAGCGTGCTGGCCCAATGGAACTGGCCGGGCGGCCGGCCGCTGGGGGAATCCATCGCGACGTACTTGCCGAACGTCACGCCCAGCGCTCCCAGTCCCGGCAAACCCATGGTGCGGACTTCGAAATCCCCATGGTCCGGATACACTTCCAGCTGGACCGGTCCGGGTATCTTGAACTTGTATTTCTTCTCGTAGGTGGCGATGGCGCGATCCAGCTCGGCCTGGAAGTACGGCCGCAGCAGGGCCGATTCTTTCCGGTCCAGCTTCAGAACCGTCGTGGGCGTGGTGAACGTTTCCACGCGCTTGTCGATCGAGTCCAGCAGCTTCAGCGTATTGCGCACCAGCGGCGAGGAATAATTCGCGTTGAAGCAGGCTTCCAGATTCTGGCGGGCCTCCGCGTTCTGCCCGAAGCGCATCAGGTTCACGCCCAGTTCCGCGCGCGCCGACCACAGATCGGGCTTCAGCTCCAGCGCCTTGCGGTAATGCTGGATGCCTTCGTCGTAGCGGCGATTGATCACGAAGAAGTGTCCGGCGATCGAATACGCCTCGCCGTAAGTGGGGTTGATCTTGAGAACCCGGTCGATCCATTCCTTGCCCGGCTGGTCGTCCAGCCAGTCCACCGTGGCCAGGATCGACAACGCGTCCAGCGCCTCATTCGAAATGTCCAGCGCCTTCTTGGCTTCTTCGACGGCTTTTTCGGGATGATTGTCCTCGAGCGCGATGCGGGCCAGCAGCTCGCGCGCCTCCACCAGCTTCGGATCCGCCTTCAGCGCTTTTTCGGCGAACTCCGCCGCGTTGCCCTCGAAAGCCTCGCTGGCCACGCGCGCCATGCCGTACAGCGCCTGCGCGTTATTCTCGTCGATGTCCAGAGCTTCCTTGAACAGGTCCGCGGCATCGCCCGGCTGGGAATAATCGATGAACATGAGTCCCCAGCGGACCTTCAGGTTGGCGTCCTTGGGACGCGCCTTTACCGCGTCGCGAAAGGTATCGTTGGCATTGCGGTAGTCCCGCAGGCCCCACAACCCTTCGGCCCTGAGCGCCAGGTCGCGCGACCTGGACAATGCCTGGTAACAGGCGTTGGTCCCCGGATCGCCGTGTTTCCGCAGCGTCTCGCACTGCGCCACCTGCGAGGAGGTCTGCGCCGCGACCGGTGTCGCCCGGAACAGCCCGCCGCGCTGGGCGAAATAAAATCCCGCCGACAAAACGGCAGCCGCCAGAAGTGTCGTTTGCAGCTTCATTTGTCGAGCTCTTCCTGCACCTTCGCCAGATCCAGCAGCATCTGGCGCATCTGCTGCTGGTATTCGCGCTGAGGAACCGCGGCTTTGCGATACTTCAGCTCATCGATCTGTGTTTCCAGATCGTCCTTCTGCTTGAGCAGCTTCTGCTTGACCGGATCGTTGACGATGGACGCCACCGACCCCAGATGCAGCAATATCTGGCGGCCCGCCACCAGGCCTTCGCCATTTTCCGCCGAGGGAGCCTTCACGCCCTCGCCTTTTCCCAGATCTTCGATTACCGCGTGTTCGGTAGCCAGGCGTTTTTGCGTTTCGAAATACTTGGCGGTCTTCTCTTCGGCGTAGCGGAACGCCTCCAGCACGGAAATGGACTGGTTCTTGTCGGTATCGGCGGTGGGATCCCGCAGCGCCTCGATGAAGAACCGCATGAACACCGTGGCGTTCTTTTCCGAGCCGGCCTTGGTCGCGGTGATCACCACGCGCTTGGGTTTTTGCAGCGTGGACAGCGCCCCGCCGCTGGAGCTGGTCGCGTTGACCACCACCTGGCGCGCCGGAATTTTGTCCAGCAGCGAAGCCAGTTCCGAGGCCGAAATATCGGGACCCGGAATATTGAATTTATAATCCAGATCGTCGTAGGTTCCATGGCCGATCAGAACCAGCACCAGGGAATCGTCCGCCTTGGTCTGCGTCGCCAAGGCCCGCAGCTTGGCCTGGATGTTGGCTTTGGTCGCGTCCTTACCCGAAAGAGTGTCCACCTTGGCGCCCGGTTCGCTTTTGAGCAGCTTGCTCAGATCCGAGGCCCATCCGGTGAAGCGCTGTTCGTATTGGTCTTCGCCGCCCAAACCCGCCACGGTCAGGAAATAGCTTTCGGCGTGCAGCGACAGAGCGGCGCCTGCCAGCAAGAGTAGCGTCCTCATATAACTCCCCACTTGCGGCGCAAGAGCCATTCCGCCGCGCGGATTCCCAGGAACAGCAGGAAGATTGCCGGCAGATCCCACAGGTCGCGCGTCTCCCGCACCGTGATGCCGGCCTGGGAATAGTTGATGTCCTTGCCCAGCTTTTGTGCGTCGCCCGGCTTGTAGTACTGCCCGCCGGTTTCCGACGAGAGCTTCTGCAGCAGCTCGCGATTCTGCTCCACATGGAAGTTTTCGGCGATGCCGTCCTCCCGCCGGAACGTGAACGTGTCCTTCCCGATTTCTTCGGCGCCGCGCTTGGCCACTACTTCGACGATATAGGATCCGCCCTGGGGAACCGTCCAGTCTGCGCTGTATATGCCCTGCTCCAAGGGGGCCGGTGTCATGTTGACCACTTGCTCCGAGATGCCGTCGCCGGTGATATGCGCTTCCACATTTGCATCCGATGCCGGCAGATACGTCTTGTCGCGAACGTCGGCGCGCAGCGTGATCCGGGATTCATCCGCCAGCAGCGTCTTGGGTGTCGATCCGGTGATGTGCCGCGGCGTATCGCTCACCACCCAGCGCAGCAGCTGGCGATAGAACATTTCGTGCGACATATCGGCCACCGGCTGCAGCATCTGCCAGCGCCAGCTTCCGCCCGTCGCGAAAATCGCGGTGCGGCCGCGCCCGTAATTCATGGTGACCAGCAGCGGCCGTTTCGCGCCCCCGCCTTCCCGCGGAATGAAGTTTGCCAGCACCACCGCTCCCAGCTTGGGATCGCCCGGATCCTGGAAGGTCCGGATGTAGGGCAGCTTCTTCCATCGCTCGACATTCTTGTTGGGATCTTCCTCGATGCGCGTGATCAGACTGTCGCGTCCTTCCGACGTCAACTCCACATCGGCGCCCGCGAAGGAATACGTGTTCTTGCGCTCCGGCAGAGTCGTCGGCAGAATGTCGGCGGCGGACGATTTGGCCCACCCGCCGTCCGACAGCGAATCTTTTCCACCCAGGAACAGGACTCCGCCCCCGCGCCGGTCGACAAACTGCTTCACCATGTCCTGCTGGTTCTTGGTCAGATACGGAGCATCCACGCTGCCGAAGATGAGGCCGTCGAATCCGAACAGTTCTTCGATCTTGCTGGGAAAGCCGTCCTTCAGCTCGTTGGTATTGACGACACCCTGCTTTCCGTCAACCTGCTCCTGCCGGTAGAGCTTGTTGGGAGCCGTCCGCAGAATCGTAAACAGGTCGATATTCTTGTCGTCTTCCACCGCCCGGCGCAGGAACTTGAACTCCCAGCGCGGTTCGCCTTCCATATAGAGGATGCGGGGCTTGCGCGCGTCCACGTTGATCAGGCGCGTTACGCGGTTATTGCGCGGGTTCTCCTCGTTCGGAAAAGGCTCAATGGAGGCTTCCAGGGTCTTGACCCCCGCCGGGCCCGCGTTAAACAGAACCGACTCGACCTGTTCGGTGCCCTCGGCCTTTAACGTGATGTCCTGATTCGCGACGACCCGGGAGCCTTCCTTCAGCGTGATCTTGGCTTTCTGGCCGGTATAGCCGTGCTGGTGGAAACTGACCGTCGCGGCCAGGCGCGATTCCGGCAAGGCGCGAGCCGCCACATCCACGTTGCTGATCTCTACGTCGTGAGACATGGTCTCGCGGCCCAGCCCGATGGTATGCACGGGAATCCGCTGGCGGCGGATCTCGGCCAGCGTTTCTAAATCCACGCCGCCGGTGTTGTCGGCGCCGTCGCTCAGCAGAATCATCGCGCCGATGGGAAGGCTGGATGCGTCCGCGGCCACCTGCTTCAGGCTCTCGCCGATGTGCGTAGCCGTAGCCCCTGCCGTAAGCTGCTCCAGCTTGTCGATTCGCTCGGCGTGATCGCTCATGCGGTACAGGCGAACCTGAAACTTTGCCTGCAGCGCTTTCAGCAGCCCGCCGTTCAGAATCTTTTCGGCGGCTTCCTTGCGGGTGCTGTTCTCATCGTCCGTGGTCATGCTGGAGGAATCGTCGATCACCACCGCGACGATATTCTGCTGCGGTTTGAGCGCGGACACACTGAGCGCCGGATGCCAGATCAGAAACAGAACCAGCGCGGCCAGAGCCGTTTGCAGACCCCAGATGGAAACCCGCCGGATCACTCCCATCCTGGACGTCCCGGAGCCCTGCCGCCAAATCAGAAAACCCAGCACTGCGGCAGCAGCCAGCACGCCCAGGGCCAGGAGCCAGAGCGGCCAGCCGGCCAGGAAGATAAACGTCCCTTGTCGATAGATCGAGAGCGGATACTTAAAGAGAAACTCGAACATGTGGGAAGTAAGCTCTCATTAGTGTGTCAGATCATACATGACGTAATTGGCCGAGATTCGATACGCCAGCGATGCATAATTCTCCGGATAGCGCGGGTCGTCGGACCATTCGATGGCGTCCCCCATGTCCACGTTATGGCAGATGCCCACCATGACCCGGCCCTTGTCATCGTAGATCGCACGGAACTTAGGCTCAAAACCATCGAACTCCCAGGGGATGCCGCTGTAGATGAACTGCGCCCCGGGTATCCGGGAACGTTGGTCTATATCGTATAGGACGTGGAAGATCTCGGCTTTGTTATCCAAATCCACCACGGCGCGACGCGGAAACACCTTGCGCATGCCTTCCATGAAGACGTCCCACTCCAGGGTCCCGTGAAAGTCGTCGGTCATGAAGAAGCCGCCGCGCAGCAGATAATCGCGCATCTGGTTGGCTTCTTCCTCGTTGAGGCTCCAGTGGCCCACTTCGACGCCATAGGCGAAGGGCCAGTTGAAAATATCACTGCTGTTATCCAGTTCCACCACCTGTTCGACCGAGCGAGCGTCGAGACGCGTCAGCCGCAGCAGTCCCTGCAGGGTATGGCGATCGCCTAGAGGATAATCCGTGCGCCAGCCGTAGCGCCCGGTGTTGTTCGGTAACGGATGCTCGAAGGTGGAACTGGTGTACTTTAGCCGGCCGCGGGTCCATTCCGCCTGCCGTTCCCAGTCCGGGGGCAGGGGCGCAATGGCGTGGTCTTCGGTGCTTTCATAGGAGAGAAAGGGCTTCTGGGCGTTCAAGATACCCCAGGTGCCGAGGCCGCCCAAAATCAGGAAAATAGCCGCGCGGAAGCGCATGAAAGTCTTAGCCGGACTTAAGGATAGCACACCAATAAAATTTGCTCCGGGAAGTAGCAGAGGATCAGTGCGTCAGGTCGTACATGGCGTAATTCTGCAGAGCGCGATGGGCCACGATGGCCATGTCCGCCGGGTACTCCGCCTCGTCGGAATGCTCCCAGGCATCTCCCAAGTCCATGTTGTGGCAGATGGCTACCGCGATGCGCTTCTTCTCGTCATAGATGGCTCGCCAACGCGGATAAGGATCGCTAGGCTGCTCATAGGTCCGGCCGTAATACAGCGCCGCCAGGCCGGCCACCTGGACCTTGGTGTCCACATCCGCCAGGATATGGAAGATCGGCTCGGAGGCCTGCAAATCCTCGATCGGCCGGTCCGGATAGACCTCGTGGATACCTTCGGCAAAGATCTCCCACTGATCCACGCCGTGGAAATCGTCCACCATCAGGAATCCGCCGCGATCCAGAAACTCGCGCAGCTGTTTGCCTTCCTTCTCGTTGATGCTCCACTGCCCCACCTCCACCGCATAGAGGAACGGCCAGTTGAAGACGTCATCGGTTCCATCCAGCTCCACGGGTTGCTCCACGGAGCGGGCATGAATGCGTGTCAGCCGCTGCACACCGATAATCAGGTGCCGGTCGCCCAGAGGATAGTCCGTGGCCCAGGCTCCTTCCTGGCGAAAGCCGCGAAAGCGGCCGCGACGGAACGCGTCGCGATAGCGCAGGCGGGCGCTAACCCATTCCGCGGGCTTCTCCCAGTCCGCTGGAAGACGAACGCCGCGATCTTCGCCTTCGTATTCCCGGAAAGGTTTCTGCGCAAACACCGCACCCCAGGCGACCAGCACCGCCAGAAGCATCAGAAAAAGTGTGCGCAGCCGCATTCTGCGCCCAGAATATCACTAAAGCGTTAATGCGACAGGTCGTAGACGAAATAATTCATGGCGATGCGATAGGCCATGTTGGCCCATTCCGCCGGATACGCCGGATCGTCGGACCATTCCCACGCGTCGCCCAGATCCATGTTGTGGCAGATGGCCACTTGCACGCGGCCCTTGTCGTCGTAGATTCCCTTCCAATCCGCCTGGTAGCCGTCCTGCTCATAGGTCCGTCCGCTGCGCAGATACTGCGCGCCTGGAATCTGATACTTGTCGTCCAGATCGTAGAGCGTGTGGAAGATGCCATCGGACTTCGGCAGATCGACGATCTCGCGGTCCGGGAATACCTTCTTGATGCCTTCCTCGAAAATGGCCCACTCCCGCGTGCCGTGGAAATCGTCCACCATGAGGAAACCGCCCCGGTCGAGGAAATCGCGCAGCTGCGCGGCTTCTTCCTGGTTCAACTCCCACTGCCCTACTTCCACCGCGTAGAGGTTTGGCCAGTTGTAGACGTCATCGGAATGATCCACCGCCACCGGCTGCTCCACCGAACGGCTGTCGATCCGGGTCAGGCGTCTCACGCCGAACAGGAGATGCCGGTCGGACCGGGGATAGTCCGTGGTCCAGGCGCCGGATCCGCGCCCGAAGCGCCGGAAACCGCCGCTGAAATCGCGATACATGAGCCGGGCCCGCGTCCATTCGTGTGGAGTCTGGTAGTCTTCCGGAAGGGCGAAGTCGGTGTATTCGTTCCCGGCGTACTCACGGAAAGGCTTCTGCGCGTGCAGCAGGCCCCAGCCGCCAAAAAGCGCGGCCGGAATCACGAGCAGAAACTTGGCAAACCGCATTCCGCGCTCAGAATAGCACGTAGTCAGTGGGAAAGATCGTAAGTCACGTAATTCTGCAATACGCGATGCGCGACGATGGCGAATTCGGCCGGGTAGCGCGGATCGTCTGAATACTCCCAGGCATCGCCCAGATCCATGTTGTGGCAAATGGCGACCAGAATCCGGCCCCTGTCATCCTTAATAGCCCGCCAGCGAGGATAGGGGTCGCTCTCCTGCTCATACGTGCGGCCGCTCCGCACATACTGATAACCCGGAACCTGGACCTTGAGATCCACCTGGTTCAGAATTCCGAAGATGGGTTCGGATTGATCCAGTTTTTCCATGATCTCTTTGTCCGGGAAGGCCTGACGAATTCCTTCGGCGAAGTTTCGCCATTGCTGGATTCCATGGAAGTCATCCACCATCAGGAAGCCTCCGCGATTCAGGAAGTCGCGCAGCTGCGCTCCTTCTTTCTCATCCAGGGTCCACTGTCCGACCTC
>DATIRX010000277.1:0-7216 GCA_035469225.1 Bryobacteraceae bacterium | reverse complement strand
CGCGTCTCAAATCGTGGGAACGGTTTCACCCGGCGAGATCATCGCGATTCACGGCTATGCCGTGGGTCCGCCCCAGACGACGTTCTTCACGCTGGATCCGGCCGGCAAGATCGCCACCAACTACAATGGCACGCAGGTTCTCTTCGATGGCAAGCCCGCGCCGATCCTGTATGCTTCGCCCAATCAAGTCAACGCCATCGTGCCGTACGAAGTTACCGCCCAGGCTTCCACCAAGATTGAAATCGCCTACAACGGCATCAAATCTCAAGCCTGGGGAGTACCGATCTTGCCGTCCAACCCGGCCATCTTCACGCTGGATGGAACCGGCGTCGGTCGCGCCGCCGCGCTAAATCAGGACAACACCGTCAACGACCCGAGCAATCCAGCGCCGCGCGGAACCATCGTCCAGATCTACGCCACCGGCGAGGGACAAACGCTTCCGGCGGGCATCACCGGGAGCATCACGCACTCCGTTGGCATCATTCCCGCTCTTCAGGTGACGGCAACGGTAGATGGAAAGAGCGCCGTTGTGCAGTGGGCCGGAGAGACGCCTGAATCGGTGACCGGACTGCTCGCGGTCAACGTGGTGCTGCCGTTCGATGTCACGCCCGGCCCGGCCGTCCCGGTCACTCTCACCATCGGTGATCGCACATCGGCCGCGGGTACGACCATTGCGGTCAACTGAGCGCTATTCCAACTCCGGTGCGAGGTTCTCGCCACGCACCGTCCGCACAGGCCCATTCCAAAACACCAGCGCGATCGTAACCGTCAGGATCTGCACGCACGCGATGAAGATCACGCACGCCGTCCAGCCACCCAGGTCCCAGAAGTAGGCAGGAATCGCCGCGCCCAGCCCGCCGCCGACATAGTAGAACGCCGCGTACAATCCCACCGCCAGCGCCCGATTCTTCTCCGCCGCGACGCCGACGAAGTTGTTCGCCGCAGTGGTGGCCGCGAACACTCCGCTGCTGCAGATGGTCAGCCCCAGCCCGACGATCCACAAGTTGTGCACCAGCGTGAGACCGATCCCGGCGACGCCTGCGCCGATTCCCCACGCCAGCACGACGCGCTGCCCGGACCGGTCGATGGCCCTCCCGGCCACAGGATTCACCGCCGCGCCGATCAGGTACACGAAGAAGATCGACCCGAGGGCCGCCGGCTCCAGGTTGAACGGCGAAGCCGCCAGATAAAAAGTGATGTAGGTGAAGATCGCCACCAGGGAAAACAGCACGCAGAACCCGACGCAATAGGTCGCCAGCAGGCGGCGGTTTTTCAAATGCGACTTCACCGCGGCGAACCACGAGTCCCCGGATCGCGACAGGTGATGCGGATGCCGCTCGGGCTGGAGTAATCGCGCGATGGCTCCCGCGCCCGCCAGCGTCAGCACGCCCAGCACGACGAACACCCAGCGCCATCCGAAATGCGAGGCCACCAATCCGGAAAGGAACCGGCAGGAGAATCCGCCCAAAACCGTTCCGCTGACGTAGGAAGACAGCACCGAGCCCGCTGCTCCTCCCGACCATTCGTCGTTGATGTACGCGACGGTGACAGAGAAGATACCGGGCGTACAGAGTCCCTGGCAGAATCGCCAGAACAACAGCATGCCCAGCCCCGGCGAGGTGGCCGCGGCCAGGCTGCAAAGGCCCAGCAGGAACGCTGACCACACGATCACGCGCTTCCGCCCGATCTTGTCCGCCAGGATGCCCGCCACGGGTGCGGCGATCGCCACCCCGAGTCCGGCGAGCGTGACGGTCATGCTGACGGCGAATTTAGTGGCGTGGAAGATCCCCGTCAGCATGGGAAGCAGGGGCTGCGTGGAATACATCTGCAGGAACGAGCAGAATCCTGCGACCACCACCCCGAACTGGCGGGAGCTCAAATCACCTCTGCGACTGCTGGGCGGCTTTGGTTTCCCACGGCCTGGGTTTGACCGGCTCATCGCGATCTTCCAGGCGATCGTAGAGATGGTCGTCGGTGGTAGTGCCCAGCGACAAATTGTACAGGCTAGTGATGCCCAATCCTTCGCGAAGGTCCTCGTCGAAGGCGTGCAGCTTCTTCAGATGACCGGCCTGCGCGGGCAGTTCTTTTCCCGAAGGCGTAGTCAGGAACATCTGGTATCCATGATTTACAAGCGTGGCGATTTCGCCGTTCACCAGGATGCCGGTCTTCTCGATTTTGACCTTGCCGCCGCCCAAGTCCTCCACCAGCGCACCGCATCCATCCCGTGTGACCAGCGCGCCGGCCGTCTGGAGCTTCACTTCAAAGCGGAACGGCTTCAGGCTGGCAAAGCGCTCTTCCAAGGTCCACTGGTGAGGTTTCTGGTTGCGGAAAAACATGTCCCTTTATTATAGTTGGCCGCTCTCTGTGCCCGCCGCGGGAGCGAACGGCCGTTAACCGAGCTCGGATCGAATCGCCGCTGCGATGGACTCCGCGAAGTGCTGCACGCGATCCAGCTTGGGCCCTTCCACCATCACGCGCGCCAGGGGCTCGGTTCCGGAAAAGCGCACTACCACGCGGCCGGCATCGCCGAATTCAGTCTCCATGCGGCGGATCTCTTCCTGCACACTCGCCATTTCGTCCAGAGGCCGGCGCTCCTTCACCCGCACATTGACCAGAAGCTGAGGATACACTTCCAGCTCGGCGGTCAGCTCGTCCAGGTCGCATCCTGAACTGCGCATCGCTTCGCAGACCCGCAGCGCGGTCAGCAATCCGTCGCCGGTAGTTGCGTATTCACGAAAGATCACGTGGCCGCTCTGCTCGCCGCCGAGCAGCGCATCGCGCCGGATCATTTCCTCCAGCACGTACTTGTCGCCCACCGGGGTCCGCACCATGCCGATGCCGTGGCGCGCCAGCGCGCGCTCCAGCCCCAGATTGGACATCACGGTCGAGACCACTTCCTTCAATCCGCGCGTGGACTGCAGCCTGCGTGCGGCCAGCAATAGCACGCCGTCTCCGTCCACAATCTTGCCGGACGCTGAAACGAACATGGCCCGGTCGGCGTCGCCATCGAACGCGACTCCCAAGGTTGCGCCGCGCTCGATCACTCGCTTTCGCAGCGACTCGACGTGCAAGGCCCCGCAATCGAGATTGATATTCTTCCCGTCCGGCTCGCAGTGAATGCAATCCACTTCCGCGCCCAGGCGCTCAAACATCGCCGGCGCCAGATACGACACGGCTCCGTTCGCCGTATCCGCGACGATGCGCATACCCGCCAGACTTCCGGGGAAAGTGCTGGCGAGGTGCTCCACATAGGTGCGGTCGAGGGACTCGTCCACCACCAGCGGCTGGGACAAGACCGGTTTCCCCAGCTGGGTCCAGGCGAAGATGTAGCCTTCCAGGACGTGCTCCTGCTGATCGGGCAGTTTGAATCCGGAATGATCGAAAATCTTGACGCCGTTGTCCTGATACGGATTGTGCGAAGCCGAAATCATGATCCCGGCGGCAAAGGGTCCGGTCTTAGCCACGTAGGCCAAACCGGGCGTACTGATCAGGCCCGCGTGGCGCGCTCGCACGCCCCCTTGCACCAGCCCGCCCGCGACGTGTTCCGCGATCCAAGGTCCGGATTCGCGCGTATCCATACCGATGACGACTTCGGGATTCAGGTGATTCGTGCCGATCCACTGAGCCAGCGCCACACCGATGGCAAACGTGGTCGGCCGGTCCAAAGGATACTGGCCCGCCGTTCCGCGGATGCCGTCCGTTCCAAATAACTCTCTCATGGTTGGGGGGAAGGATTGCCTTTCGATGTTCGATCCAGGTGCAGTCTCACTTCAGGCGGATCCGAACGCACAAAGCGCACGCCCGCGGGCAGCGCGAGGTTCGTTCTTGTAACCGGGAATACTCTCTCGCCAGGTTCCGTCAAACCGCCCAGGTCCAGCAGAACGGCGACATTCGCGAGGTTGTCGCGGCTCAAGACGTCGGCCGCGCCGCGCAGTTCCACTCGTACAGAAGCCGGCGGATTGGCCACCAGCGCCAGATCGGACTCCACATTTCGATAGAAGACGGGAACCGCTTGCAAAGTGACCAGTTCAGGTTCGCCTTCCACTGCGACCCACAGCAGCACGGCCAGCAGAATCGACAGCAGTCTCCAGCCGAGGTTACGCGTCAGCGCGCGCCAAACCTTCATGGTTGAGCGCGCCTCAACTCGGGCTCGGGCGTTTCATCTCTCCGCGCCGAGCGGCCGGTGGCATGATGAATCAGGCGGTCGCGCAGGCGGTCGATTCCGACATCCTGCTCCAGCTCCCCGCGCCAGGCGATCGAAATCTCGCCGCGCTCCTCGGAGACGACGACAGCCAGGGCATCGGTGTCGTCAGTCACGCCGATGGCGGCACGATGCCGCGTTCCTATCTTGCGGGTGGTCACCGGATGGGTGTGCAGGGGCAGAAAGCACGCCGCGGCCGCCACACGATCGCCTTGAATGATAACGGCGCCGTCATGCAGCTGGCCTCCATGATGGAAAATCGAGCACAGCAGATCGCGCGACACCAGGGCATCCAGCGCCACGCCGCTTTCGATGAACGTCCGCAGACCGATCTCCCGTTCCAGGACGATCAGCGCTCCGGTCTTGTCCTCGATCATCTGCTGTACCGCCAGCACCATCTCATCCACCACCTCGCGTCTCTCCAGCTGGCCGCCCAGTCCCAGCCAGCGAATGCGCCCGATGCGGGTCAGCAGCCGGCGAATTTCCGCCTGAAACATGACGATCAGGGCGATCGCGGTATACGGCGCCAGAGCCGCCAGCACCGAGCGGAGCAGGTTCAGGCCCATCGCCAGCGCGACCAGATACAGCACCACCAGCGCCAGCAGACCCGTAAAGACGTGCATCGCACGCCGGCCGCGCAGCATCAGGATGAAATTGTAAAGAAGCACGGCCACGGCCAGGATGTCGATCACCGCGGTTACGGTGAGCTTCGGGATGACCGGCATCAGGATCTGCGGCATGGCGGACGCTGGTTTCAGTGTATCGCGCGGGTCCTATTTTGCGGCAGCAGCGTACGGTTCCCGCACCCAGGCAGGAGACTCGGGTTCAGGGGTGCGGGTGATCCCTTTGGTAATGGCCCAGCGGTGGATCCAGGAGAAGCCATTCGGTCCGGCATATTCGTCCGGCAGCCGGTAGGCCGGGTCGGCGAGGGCGTGATCCAGGGTGACGAAGGTGTATCCGCGGCGCTTAAACATCGCGAGCAGATCGGGCATGAGATCGGCGTTCATCTGGCTGGCGTGAATTAGCAGAATCTGAGGAAACTCCCGGCCGACGACCTGCACGGACATCTTCTCGAACGCCGCGACGATGGATTCCATATACGGCACGTATTCTTTCCGTACGCGATCCTTGAATTCGGGGTTGGTGTAAAGCGCGGCAAACAGATAGTCGTCGTCATCGAGGGTCACGGGCGCGACACGGTAGCCGTGCTGGTCCAGGAATTTCTGCATCCCTTTCTTGATCTCCAGCGTGGGTCCGGTATGCAGATAGGGATGCCGGTAGAACTCCAGTTTCTTCCCGCGCGCCGCGAGTGCCGTTCGCAGGATAGGCTCGCCTCTGACGATGTCGGCCGTGTATTGTTCCAGCGGCACGTTGTTGATTTGGAAATGCGAATAGGAGTGATTACCCAGATCCGCTCCAGCATCCAGCCACATATCGAGAATCTGGCGCAGTCCCTGAGGCCCCAGTTCTTCAACGCGTCCGGCATTCACGAAGCCGATCAGTGGAATCTTTTCGTCATGGAAGGGCTTCAGCAACCGTTCGGTCATCGCACGGATTCCGGCGAGACTCTGGGAACCGTGATCGCCACCGCGAGGCAGATCGTCGATGGTAATCGCTACCTCGCGTCCGGCAGCAGACGCGACCAGGGCGCTTAGGAGTAGCAGGGCAACGCGCATACTCGAGAATACCGCGCCTAGGTACTTTTGATTTCCGTCCATAAGCGGTCGCGCAGGCGCTGCCCGGCGGCGGATTGCGGCGCGAACCATTCGCCGCGCGCCAGAGTCTCCGCGGACGGAAAGAGTACCGGGTCCGCACGGAGCGCTTCCGGCAGCAGTGCACGAGCGGCTCCGTTGCAGGTTGCCGTGCGGGTGGTCCCGACGATTGCAGCCGCCACGGGAGCACGCAGAAGATAGTCGATGAACTTATGCGCCGCTTCCTGGCGCCCGCTTTCCCGCAAGATGGCAACGGTGTCGGCATAGCGCGGGAAGCCATCCACGGGGAAAGCGAAAGCCAACTTCCCGGGAGCGGCGGCGATGGCTTGGGCGGAGGTGACGGCCCAGGCCTGCGCTACCGCCACATCACCCGCTACCAGTTGATCCCGAACTTCGGCGTTGAGGTACGCACGGACCAGCGGCTTCTGCGCGATGGCTCGCTCCTGGGCGGCTTTAAGCTCGGCGGGATCGGCCGAGTTGAGAGAGCGTCCCAGCGTCTTTAAGCATGCCGCGAAGACCTCGGGAGGATCGTCCAGCATGGTGAGCTTACCGGCGAGACGCGGATCCCACAGATCCGACCATGCGCGGGGCGTCCATCCGAGGCTGGTCTGGTACGCGATTCCCGTGACGCCGTGCATATAGGGCACGCACCATTCGAGGCCTGGATCCCATGGCGGGTGCTGGAACTGGTCGTCCAGCGCGGCAAGATTTGGCAGCCACTCATGCCGCAGTTGACCAAGAAGTCCCATGTCGCGCATCGGCTGGATGTATTCGGCCGACGGGAAGATCACGTCCCATCCCGAATTGCCGCTCATGACCTTGGCCAGCATCTCCGGAATGCTTTCGTAGGTTCCATAGCGGACGTGCACGCCGGATTCCCGTTCGAAGTTGGAGATGGTGTCGGGGGCGACGTAATCGGACCAGTTGAAAATGTTCAGCCGGGGGCCGCGCGAGCACGCTGCCGCCGCAGTTGCTGCTCCCATGAGAAACGTTCGACGTTTCATGCGCGCCGCAGCCTTTCGGAAAGCAGAACCAGCACGCCCAGCCCGAACACGATCACAGTGGAGACGGCATTCAGAGCGGGGTTCACGCCGCGGCGCGCCATGGCGTAGATCACCATGGGGAGCGTTTGGGAATCGACGCCCGCGACCAGGCTGGTGATCACGTAGTCGTCAATCGAGACCGTGAACGCCAGCATCGCTGCCGCGGCGATGGCCGGACCCAGATACGGAAGCGTGACGCGCCGGAATGCCTGGAACTCGGTGGCGCCCAAATCCAGCGCAGCTTCCTCCAGCGAGCGATC
>DATIRX010000276.1:0-1929 GCA_035469225.1 Bryobacteraceae bacterium | reverse complement strand
GAGGAGTCTCCTTCAGCCACAGGCGGTCCAACGCGATCGTGGCCAGCAGCGCGAACAGGACGGACAATAGCCGTAACTGCACCAGGACATCGCCGGGCACGATCCGGATCCAGAAATGCGCCAGCAGGAAATACAGCGGCGGATGGATGTCGCCCCGGACCACATCGACCATCTTCCCTACAGGCACTTGCGCGACCTGGATGGTGAACAGCTCGTCGCCCCACATCGGCAGCAGGTCCAGCCGATGGGTCAGCAGCGCCGCCTGGAGGATCAGGCACACAAAAAGCCACGCAGAGGACTTGCCGACGGCCGTCATGGGTCGAAAGTTGAGCGTAGCGGCTGCGCGGTCTGGAAGTAAAGTGAGAAGTAAAGACTACAAGAGCCACTGCATGAAATTCGAACCCGTATTGGTGAACTCAAAGGCGTGCAGTCCCAGGTGCAGAGCCAGCTCTTTGCACGCCAGGATGCCGCGGACGCTGTTACCTTTGGCATCCAGTTTCGGAGAATAAACCGCCAGGCCCAACTGGCGATTCACTACGGCGATGATGCCGCCGCCGACTCCGCTCTTGGCGGGAAGACCGACTTCATAAGCCCACGCGCCGGCGTAATCGTAAAGCCCGCAGGTGAACATCACCGTCAGGACGTCGCGAATAAATTGAAAATCGAATACCGATTGTCCCGTGACGGGATTCGACCCCATATTGGCCAGCGTCGCCGCCATCATCGCCAGATCCTGGCAGTTCACCAGCATGGAGCACTGCGAAAAGTACTGGTGCAGCGAATGGTCGACGGCCGTGTCAATGATGCCGCAATTCAGCATCAGGTAAGCGATGGCGCGATTCCGATTGCCGGTGCTGGACTCCGAGGCGTACACCGCGTGGTCGATCCGCAACCGCCGGCCCGCGGCTTTTTCCATGGTGTTCAGAAAAGCCTCGACGCCCTGGTCCCGGGAGGATTTCTTGATGAGGGAAGCGACCGCGATCGCCCCGGCGTTAATCATGGGGTTGAATGGACGCATGGTTTGGGGATCCAGTTCGATCGCGTTGAAAGCATCTCCGCTGGGTTCCACGCCGACGTGCTTCAGGGTGCGTTCGCGGCCGTGCTCCTCGAGCGCCATCTGGAACGCAAAGGGCTTACAGATGGACTGGATCGTGAACTCCTGCTGCCAGTCCCCCGCGCAGATCACTTTCCCGTCCACCGTCGCCAGGCAGATGCCGAAATGGTCCGGGTTGGCTTTTCCCAGCTCGGGAATATAGGTGGCTACCTGGCCGTCGTCCACGCTCTTGAACTTCTCGTAGGTCGCCTGGACCAGCTCCTGAAGATGCGTCTCCGCTGCATTCGGCGTCGTGCTGTGGGTCGATGTGTCTGTTTCCATGACGAATCGTTAGCGGCGGGGAGCCGAATCCGGCGTGGGATGGGCGCTAGCTGGACAGGGATAGCGGGAAGGCGAGGCTCGTCGCCCGCACAGCAAGTCTATTCCGTTCGAACCACCGCTGTCCAATAGAAAGATTCAATTGACCCGCAAGCGTTCTTCTATCGCCTCGCCTGGCCCCTGGCGCCTGGCCCCTGGCGCCTGGCCCCTGACCTCTGGCCTCTGGCCCCTGTTCCGCGGAGTTACCATGTGGGCGGAGCGTCCTTATGCTGATTCGGAAACCGTCCGGGCTGGGTTATTCAGATGTCACGCCGCAGGGCATCTACCTGACCCGGCGCCGGCTCCTGGGTGTGGCTTCGGGCGTCCTGGCCGGGTTGGGCGTCCCCTCCCGTGCGCGCGCAGCCAAACTGAACGCCGCGAAAACCAGCTTTAACGCCGGCGGCGAGAAACTTACGCCGCTCAACATCGCCACGTCCTATAACAACTATTACGAGTTCGGCACCGGCAAGAGCGAGCCTGCCAAGAACGCGCCGAAGTGGCGCCCCAGCACTCCCTGG
>DATIRX010000275.1:0-1980 GCA_035469225.1 Bryobacteraceae bacterium | reverse complement strand
CGATGTCGTAGGCCCCAAACATATCTTGTCCACCTTTGGTTTGGGCAAATGCGACGCCAACCGTGAACAGCAGCAGAATCGTTTTATTCATCGAGGGGTTCCACCTTTACTATGGACGCTCCGTGGTTATTGCCGATCCATAATACCGGCTTCGGCCCGGAATTATCCACGAACACTCTGCGGATATTGGTAAAGCGCGGCATCAGGTACTCCGTGAACTGCCCCGATTTCGGGTCCAGCCGCAGCACGCGATCCGAGCTCATCGAGCCGGTCCAGGCGTAGCCGCTCTTATCGAGCGTTACATCATACGGCGCACTGAAGGGAGTAGGCGCTTCCCACTCCTGGAACTTCTCCGTACGGGTGTCGAACATGGCGATCCGATTCCCGCGGTATTCGCCGATCCACAGGCGATCTTCGGCATCCATTTGAGCACGGCGCGGAGCGGAACCACGGGTGGGAGTCGGGAACAGCCTGATCTGCCCGGTCTTAGCGTCGATTCTGCCGATGTGTTCCGCGGAGAAGTCGGTGAAGTAAACGTTGTTGTGCGAATCCGGAATCACGTCGTAGATATTGTGATTCTCGCCTTCCTTGGCGTCCTTGAAAGGAGCGAAATCCTCGAACTTGCCGGTGGCCGGATCCAGGCGGTGAATCATCGCGAATCCGTTGTTCTGCAGCCAGACTTTGCCGTCCACGTGGCTGCTTTGGGGAGACGCCATGTTCACTTGCGTCATGTCTTTGTTGAACTCGCCGGTGAGCGGAAAAGTCTGGAACGTTTCGGTCTGGGGATCGAACCGGGCCACGGCGGCCTGAAAGCTCACGCCGAACCACAGCTTGCCCTGGCGATCGGCTCGCAGTCCCAGCTCGCCCAGCGGCCATCCGGGCTTGGTGATGGGAACCGAGAACTCCGTCAACCGGTTTGTTTTGGGATCGAATTTGCCGATCTCCTGCTCGCCGAAGTTGGAATACCAGATGATGCCGGCGGAGTCCACAATCACGTCATGCGGCTGGATGGTCTTGCGGGGCAGATCGTATTCGGTGACGATCACCTGGGTGCCCTTGCCCTGGGGGCGCGGCAGGGTCTTCAGGTCGTATTTCCACGTTGAGCCCTCGCGCAGATTCACCGTGCTCATGTAGGCGGCCTGACGCTCGCGGGCCAGCCGCCGGCTCTCGCCGCGATCTTCGAGGAGACGCTCGGCTTTGCGGCGCTGGGGCTTGAGCGGAGTGGCGGAGTTGGCGTAGCCGCCCATGCGCTCCATCACCTGGAGGAACTCCGCGGAGGTGTGGCGCGAGCGCGTGATGAAGTCCAGCCGGTGGCAGTTGACGCAGTTGAGCAGGAAGCTCTTCTGGTCGTCGGGGCCCGGCATACTCATCAGCCACTCGGCGTTAGAAAGCTGCGAGGCGAGGTCTTTGGCGCGGTGGAGTTTCAAATCCGCGGAAGCTGTCTTGGACGCGGTGATGGCCACCGGTCCCGGATCTTCGAGGTCGTAGCCGGTGGCGCGGATGCGCAGTGCGTATTGACCGGGATCGAGGCGGTTGCGGGGAAAGCTATATCGCCCGCTCGCGTTGCTGACGACGGTGATGGTGACCGGGGTGTTGACGCGCTGGGCGCTCACCAGCACGCCTTCCATGGGGCCGCCTTCGGTCGAGCGGACGAGTCCGGTGAGGGCCTGGCCGTTCAGCAGGCCAAGTGTTCCCAGAACCATCCATAGAATGCCGCGTTTGGACTGCATCATGCGAAGTCTACTCCAAAAGTCGGGAAAGTCACAACCGGCGCCGCTTGACCGACAGTAGGTTTGACTGCCGTCTCCCGCGCAGATGTGCTCTAATCCCAAATAGAAGGTGAAGTTTCCTTGCGTGAAAGAAATCCGCACTCGATATGGAATCCAAGAGTGCCTGCTGAGCTAACGCCCGCCGAATTTGAAGAAACTGTCCTCGCCTGGCTTCGACGACTTGGCCAAGGTCGCGGCGAGCATTTGAAGG
>DATIRX010000274.1:0-5243 GCA_035469225.1 Bryobacteraceae bacterium | reverse complement strand
TTGGCCCGCGGCTAGGGGCCGCCTATCAGATCAACTCCAAGACCGTAATCCGCGCCGGCTGGGGAGTGGTGTACGGCGGGACTCCGGACAACAACGGAGCCAGCTCGAATATTCCCGTTCCAGTGGACGTGAACGCACCGGCCTTCGGCGAGCCGGTCATGACTCTGGCAAAGGGAGTTCCGTTCGCGGCGACGCCTTGGCCCAACTTCGATCCGGGACAGTTTCCGTTGCCCGGCACGGTCAGCGCCCCCAAGGTCTTCCTGGATCAGAATGCCGGACGGCCGGCCCGTCAGGTGCAGTGGAGCATCGGGCTTCAGCGCGAAATCGCCAGAAACCTGGCAGTGGAAGCGGCCTACGTGGCCAACCGCGGCGTGTGGTGGTCCGCGCCGGCGCTAGTGGACGTCAATGCACTGACGCCGCAGTCCCTGGCCGCCAACTACGGCCTGGACATCAATAATGCAGCCGACCAAAAGATCTTAACCGCTCCCCTCAACTCAGCCAACGCCGGCCGGTTCCGAAATCAAGCCCCGTACCCGGGTTTCCCGCTGGGCTCGACCGTGGCGCAGTCCCTGCGTCCGTTCCCGCAATTCGGATCGGTTCAGAATCTGTGGTCGCCGCTGGGCAAGACCTGGTATGACTCGCTCCAGGCCAAGGTGACCAAGCGGTTTTCGCAGGGGCTTTCCTTCACCAGCGTTTTCGCCTGGCAAAAGTCTCTGAACATGGCGGGAGACACCAGCCCCGGAAATTTGAGCCTCGGCAACGCGGCCGTCAACGACGTATTTAACCGCTCGCTGAACAAATACCTGAGCGGCTTCGACCAGCCGTTTCAGTTTAACGTCGCGCTGAACTATGTGGTTCCGAAATTCGGCTTCGGTCGCGGGCTAGCGGCCAGGAGCGCGTCGTGGATCGTCCGCGACTGGACCGTGGGAGCCTACCTGGGGTATGCCAGCGGCATGCCCATTCGCTCGCCCTGGGCCCAGAACGCTCTGAATTCCCTGGTGCTTCGCAACGTCTCGGCGCCCACCAGCGTGACCGGGTTTATCAGCGGCGGACAGCCGCCCGCGCAGGCGACGTATGCCAATCGCGTGCCGGGCGAACCTCTGTTTACCCAGGACATCAACTGCCACTGTTATGACCCCAACACGACGTTCATCCTGAACCCCAAAGCGTGGACGCAACCGGCCGCCGGCCAATGGGGCACCTCAGCCGCGTACTATGGCGACTATCGCTTCCAGCGGCGTCCTACGGAAAACCTGGGGGTGGGCCGGACGTTTCGCATCAAAGAGCGCGCGACTGTGAACATCCGCGCGGAGTTCACCAACGTCTTCAATCGGGCTCGCGTGCAGGATCCCTACTTCGCAAACGCTCAAGCAACGCAAACCAGGAGCAACGGTCAAGCGACGGCCGGATTCGGTTGGCTCAACACGACCTTCGGATCGGCGGGCGCCGTTACGGGAGTCCAGCTGCCGAGGAACGGCACCATCGTCGCCCGTCTACAGTTCTAAACGGCGGGCAGTACTGCTAAAAGTAGCCACGATCTGCGGAGACAGGGCGCCACTCTGGCCCTGATCGTCGGGAGAGGAAGCTCGTTCAATTCTCGGTCGGGGTCTTTTCCACGCGATCGACGATGAACTGATCCACCATCGCCTTGCGAGACTCCAGCTTTAACCCCATCGATTGCACGGCATCCGTTACCGACGAGCCTCCCCCGGCGGGATCCGACGCCACCGGTGCGTTACCCGGTCCCGCGGCCCCTCGTCCCGCGCCCACGGGAATATCCGCGCCCGCGGATCTCGCCATCGCTATGATTTCAGCCAGCGAGATTTCAAGCGACGCATCGTAATTGCCTTTGATGCCGGTCATGTCCACAATCTGCCGCCCCCCGGCTCCGCCGCCCAGTTGCGCCATCAGCTGCGTCATCATGTCCGCAAAGCCAGCCATCGTCGTCATGCTGAAATCGATGTGCATTGCCTGCGTAGCTGGGTTCATTTTGTAGGACATTTTGCCCCGAAGTCCCATATCGACTACCGAGCTGCCGGTGGCCATATCAACCTTGGCGCGCACGGGTCCCTCGGGGCCGTCCATTTTCATCTCGCCGGGCTTCAGGGGTGCGCTCTCATCGAGCGCCACCGGCGTTTCGGCGGAAGCCTTTAGCTTCGGGCCGCCCTTGCCCACCACCAGGGCCAACACCGGATGCTCCGCGGTGGTGCGATGTGTCGTAAGCTTGAACCGCTCTTCCAGAAGCGACTGAAGCATCCGTGGCGCGTCCTCCCTGGTTGATCCCTCCGGCATCTTCGCCACGATGTCGAAACGCGTCGTAGCCATCCAGTCGGGTCCTGTGATCTGGTAGGGTTTCACGCCGTAAGCGTATGTCAGCAGGGTCTTCAGATCGAGATACAAGTATTCTGCGCGGTGGGAGTCGATGGTTGCCCCGACGGGCATCTTCCCGCCGCTTTGCAAGGCGGCCAGTATCTTGGCCTGGTCCATCGGCTGGGCCGGTTTGATCGTGGCCACTTCAAAGGATGGCTTTGTCTGGGCGAAGGCTGCACTGGCCATGAGCGCCAGGCAGATAATGAGTTTCCTGAACGGTGGCGGCATATGTTTCTCGGTTCCTTGACGATTCTTCCAGGACACGTTGAAAACCTGTGATCATTTGCAAGTATATCAGCGAGTTCCGGGCGATTCAGGCAGACAGGGCCGAGCGATTTCGCCGCGCCGCAGCCGCGGTGAGCAAACTACAGCGAAGCGAGGAAGACGACCAAGTCCGACTTCTCTTGCGCGGTGAAATGAATGCTGAAGCGGACATCGTAGAAGTCCACCACATCCATCAGAGACTGCGCACTACCGTTATGGAAGTACGGAGCCCGCGCGGCCAGCCCTCGCAGGATCGGACCTTTGAACTTGCCGATGTCGCTGAACTGGCCTGTGATCATCGCGCGGCCCGGATCCGTCGTCCGCACGCACGTCGTCAGAGCGGGCCTCTGGCAGATGGTGATGACCGGAAGATAACTGGTGTCGAGCGCATTGCCGCCGCCCGGGGGGTCCGCTACCCCGATGTCCAGAGGGGCTGCCACCGAGTGGTTGCCCACATTGGGCGTGTTGTGACAGATCCCGCAGCCGGACGTAATTGTCTGAGGGCCCGTAACGCCGTTCGGGAACGTGGTCCCGTTCAGGCCCGCGACGCCGGTGATGGTAAATGTCTTGTTGTTGAAGATCGCCTGTCCGCGGGCAATGGCCTGCTGATGAGGATTTCCATGGTCCTGCAACGCGTCGAAAATAGTGAAAATCCTGGTGCTGAAGCTAAACGGAACCGGGTTGGTCGGATCCAATCCCACCGGATCGTTGATGCCGATGAAGAATCTTTGCTGGCTGATCGCCTGCGGGCCGCCAAAAGCACCCCGGGCATTTAAACTGCCAGCTCCATTTCCCTCGGCTTGAGCAGTGAACAAGCTCATTTCTAGTGCTACGATGGCTTGCTGCTGCGCTACAGTCAGTCCAGGCGCTTGTCCTTGGGCATGCCCGAGGGTCGCATCGACCGCCTGGTGCGCTAGATCGTCCAACAGGGACTGGGGATAGTTGCTGGAGCTAATCGGCGTGGTCCCCGTTTGGCTGGACGATTCACGCCCATCGAACATCACCGCGCTCAGAAACCTCAGATTCGCCCCGGGCAGAGGCCGCCGGTACATCGAGATTGAATTCGTTTCGCTGCATCCGTACGGATTAGCCACGCTGACTACGTCGAAATCGCGAGTCACCGGCACATCCAGCGCAACCCGGATCAGCCCCCTTGTTCGCAGCAGGCTATACGCCGCGGAGCGTCCCGCCAATGTTGAAACATCGATGTTGTGATCGCAGTTCGAGCCGTCGTTGGTGCGGAAGATCGGATCGAGCCCATTGGACGCGTCGAAGCGTGCTTGCACGTGTTCCGCAGCCACCGACATAGCGTCGCCGGGCTGATGGCAGGTGACGCAGCTCCGGCCGTTGGTCCCAAGACTTTGAAAGAACGGGTTCGTCAGGTCAATGTCGCCATTCTGGCTGAACGTTCGCACTACGCCGCTGGAGTTCGGGAATCCCGCCAGATTGGGCACAGCCTGCTTACCCTGCTGTGCACCGGTGAAGTTGATTGGGATCAACAAGATCGCTAGAACGAGCAGCGATAGGATCATGTTTCGAAGCGGGGGACTCAATGCCTTCATGGTTTCCTCCAATCCAACCTGCCCTTACCTGCGGAATTCGGAGAAAGAATTAGCGGACTGTGCGGATATCAAAGTTACCTAGTACTATTCGATGCGCTCCCAAAAAGCCATACTGTAACTAAGTGAGGTGAGGGCCTGGACATCACCGAATTGCTTCAGCGCGTCCATTCCGGGGAACAAGAGGCACTGAATGCGGTCATTCCGTTGGTTTACAGTGAGTTGAAAAAACTCGCGGCGGCGCACTTACGCCGGGAGGGCAGGGCGCAACCGCTGGAGACCACGGCCTTGGTCCACGAGGCCTTTTTGCGGCTCGCCGGGGCACAACATCCTTCCTACGAAAACCGCTCCCACTTTTACGGAATTGCTTCCCGGCTGATGCGCCAGATCCTGGTGGACGCGGCTCGCGCCAGGGCCGCGGTAAAGCGAAGCGCCGTGGCGGAAGTTGCGCTGACGGACATTCCCGATCTGGGTCATCAACCGGACAGGGCCTTGCTGGCGATGGATGAAGCTTTGGAACAGTTGGCGCGCACCCAGCCGCTCAAGGTCCAGCTGATCGAGATGCGGTATTTCGGTGGCATGACGGCGGAAGAATCCGCCGACGCACTCTCGATCTCCGCGCATGTGGTGCGGCGTGAGCTGCGGCTGGCACAGGCATGGCTCCGCAAGGAGATGGCGGGTTGAATCCTCTCCCCAACGAACGGGAAGTCACCGCGCGGCGATTTGGTGGAGTACAAAAGGATTGTTGGGAAGCTTGCTCTGCCAGTGCCGCCAAATCTCGCTACGGCGCGCACCCAGAATGGCTGCATCCTGGGCACGGCCGTTCCGGCGATCAAGAGCTGCCAGGGAATCATAGGTCTGCGAGAGCCTGGCCGCATGTTGCAAGTCATTCTGGGGATCTGGCTTGAACGCCATAATCTTGTCGAGCAGCTCCTGGTAGACTTCCGCTGCGCGCAGCGGCTGGCCCGTCTCAGCAAGGTGATCTCCCAGCGCCCGCAGCGCGGCATCGGCTTCGTGAATCGGGTCGATCCGGTCCCCCGGATAGTCTTT
>DATIRX010000273.1:0-2700 GCA_035469225.1 Bryobacteraceae bacterium | reverse complement strand
CCCGGTGAGCCGCTGTTTACCCAGGACCTGAACTGCCATTGCTTCGATCCGAATACCACCTTCGTGCTGAACCCGAAGGCGTGGGCCAACCCGGGACCCGGTCAGTTCGGTTCCGCAACGTATTACAACGATTACCGCCGCCAGCGCCATCCCATCGAGAACCTGGCATTCGGCCGGAACTTCCGGATAAGAGAGCGCATGTCGTTGAACATTCGCGCGGAGTTTACCAACGTCTTTAACCGCGCCATCATCAACGATCCGACGTCCAATAATCCGGCGGCGCCGCAGAATCGCGTCGCAGGCTCGACGCAAACTTCGGCAGGTTTCGGATTCATCAATAACGCCGTCCTGAACCAGGGCACGTTCGCTACCGGCGGCGGGCAGCCGCGGCAGGGACAATTGGTGGGCCGGTTCCAGTTCTGATCAGCAGCCATCAGAAAGCCGGCTTGCCGGCGAATGGAAAGGTCATCGAAGGGGCACACGATCCGGAGTCTGCTGCGGATCAGGATGCGCGTCGATGGCTCGCGCAGGAGCGGGCGGGCGTGGGATAGTCCGGCCACTGAGCAAACATCGCGGCGGCGCCGGCGGCCGGGGCCGCGCCTAATACAGCCGACTGCCTCAGAATTCTGGTTTCGTGTTTCCCTTGGTTCACCGGTTACTTTTCGCTGGCGGAATCGCGGGATGAGCCGGGAAATAGTTTACTTCCACCGCCCAATCTCCTTACTTGGCTTGCTTGCCCTTACCCGCTGCGGCCGGTCGTTCAAAGATCTCCAGGTTCATGCCGTTGGGATCTTCCACGAAGATGGTGTGCGTGCCTCCGCCGAAGTCCACGATCTCTCCGTTGGCGGAGATGATGTTCACTCCCGCTGCCTTCATTTGACCGATGGTGGCGGTTTCATCGAACACCTGGATGCATAGCGCGGGCGCGCCCGGGTCGCGGACGCGCAGATGAAACTTGGTGCGCGGAACGCCGCGGAACTCGGTGAACTCGACCGCGGCTGGCGGGCCGGGAATCACACCGGACAGCTTGCGGAATTCGGTCCCCGCGGGCGCGCCGACCAATTGCAGCATCGCCGGGTCCTTGGAATAGGCAGACGAACCCGTCAAATCGATGCCCAGCTTGCCGGTGTAAAACGCGCGCGTCGCGTCGGCGCTTTCCATGGTGTAGGCGAGCGAAACGCGATGGACATTGCCTTCAGGTGCGCCCGCAGCGGGAGACTCCTGAACCAACTGCAAGAAGAAGCCGTCGTGATCGCGCAGGATGATGGAGCGGGCTTTGCCCTTGGCGGTTACGATCTCCACCGGCGCGCCGCCCGTGGTCACGATGGGCGCGTTGGCTTTCTTAGCATTCGCCACGGCGGTATCGATATCGCGGACGTAGAATACGGCGCTAGCGGCGCCAGGGTCGGTGTACTTCGCCTGGCCGGGTTTGCGTTCCAGCCCCTTGAAATGGGTCAGCTCGAGCCGCATGCCTCCGGGCAGCGCGAGCATCGATAGCCGCAGCGTGACTCCCGGCGCATTCGTCAACAGGGGCACGGCCGGGTTGGTGAAATCGGACGGATTTCCCTTCAGCCCGAACACATTGTTATAGAACGCCAGGGTGGTATCGAGATCGTCCACTGCATGAATGAAGTGCGAAAGAGCCTTCGTAGGGGACGCAGACTGTGCGCTCGCAATCGCCGCTACAAAGAGACCGATCGAGAGTGTTTTCATGGTTATGGTTTTCCTCAAGTCGCGTATAGAGTATGTCACGGCAGCCGGAACGCGATCATGGTTTCCTGCGCGGCGATCAAAACGTACTGTTTTCCGTCTCTGCCCAGGTAGGTGATGGGATTGGCGAACGCATCGGCCGGCAGCTTTGTCTCCCACAGGAGTTTTCCCGTCTTCGATTCGTACGCATGAAAGCGCTGATCGTCGGTGGCACCGATGAAGAGCAGGCCGCTCGCCGTAGCGATCGGACCACCGATGTTGTACGATCCAGTGTCCATGACGCCGATGTTCTCCAGGGATTCGACGCGTCCGAATGGGATGCGCCACGCGACATCCCCGGTATTCACGTTGATGGCGAACAATTCGCCCCACGGCGGCGCCTGGCACGGCCAGCCGGTAGCGGGATTGTTGATCGCGCCCACGTTGCGGCGGATGAACGGCACTTGGCTCGAATCGCCCGCTCCGCCGATCTTGGTGGGGCGTTCCTTGGCCGGAACCTGCGCCACCATTTTCTGGACTCCACCCTTATCGTGCGAGTTTATGAAGAAGTAGCCCAGCGTGGGATCGTAGCTGCCCCCGCCCCAGTTGAAGCCGCCATCCGGGCCCGGGAAAACGACGGTATCGGTCATGCGCACGGGGGCATACGGACCGTCGTTCTGGGCGTTCTTGAACAGCTCTTCGCAATATTTCTGATGCTCGGGAGTGAACTTCGAAATTTCGCCGGGCTTCCAGGTCATGCGCGCAAGCGGAGGAGGCTTCAGCGGAAACGGCTGCGTGGGCGAGTACCACTCGCCGGGAACGTCGCCTTTCGGTACGGGCCGCTCCTCGATGCCGTAGATAGCTTTCCCTGTCCGGCGATCCAGAATGAACACCAAACCCGTCTTGGCCGTCTGGATTAACGCCGGGATCCTCTTGCCGTCCTTGACCACATCGATCAGCGTCGGCTGCGGCGGGAGATCGGTATCCCAAAGGTCGTGGTGCGTGGTCTGC
>DATIRX010000272.1:0-3430 GCA_035469225.1 Bryobacteraceae bacterium | reverse complement strand
GAATCATCCGTCCGATCATCAAGAAAACCAGCCTAGTCTGCGGTATATTCTGTCGTCGAAGGCGGAAACAAGAGGAACCCCGCCGTTGGAAGCGACGGGGTTCCGGTATGGCAACCTTCGTCAGGCCGCCACATCCAAGCTGGTTCGAACGTGGCACGAAGCCGTCATCGCTGTCTAGTCCCGCCTGCGGAGACGCATGGCGGTTCCTGGCGAAGTGGTTCTGCGACTTCGGATTTGCCTGGCCGGCGATTGCCGCGCAACCTTCTTTCTGTGTTCGCACTGTGATCGCGGACAACGCGATTGCAGCCTGGCATGCCGGCACCAAGCGCGAGTTGCCCAGCGCCGATGCGCGAACCGCCGCCACCAGCAGAGTCTGGAAGGCCGGCTCGATCATCGCGACCGTCAGCGGGAATACCGCCGGCGTCGAGCCCAGGCACGCGTGACGGATCACAGTTCCCTTTTGATCGCTGCCCCGGCATCAGCCGAATGTGGGAGGTTTGATGCGACTGCGACAGAGGCTCCGCCCCGATCCAACGCCTCTGGGCTACCTCGCTGGCCGCAAAAACTGCCCGGCATATGCCTGTGCTGCCGCATCTGTGGTCGAGCCGCGCGTTTCATTAACCCTTTCCCGAGCGTTCCACCACGCAGGTGCGGTCTGCTGATGATCAGTCCCGAAACCCGTGCGCAAATTCGCCGTCACTTCTCCGCCGAACACTGGAAGATCGGCGCCATCGCCCACGAACTGGGCGTGCATCCCGACACGGTCCGCAACGCCATTGCAGCGGAGCGTTTCCGCAGCACGCAGCCACGGCGTCCGGCCATCGTGGATCCCTACGCTGAGTTCATTCGCCAGACCCTGGACCAGTATCCGCGGCTGCGTGCCACCCGCATTTACCACATGATTCGCGAGCGGGGTTACACCGGTAGTGTGGTCCAGTTGCGGCGCGCAGTGACTCGCCTGCGACCCTCGATCCGCGCGCCGTTGCTGCGCCTGCAGACTTTTCCCGGGGAGCAGGGGCAGGTCGCCTGGGCGCACTTCGGTCCCGTCGCGGTGGGACGTGCCCGCCGGGCGTTGTCCTGCTTGGTGATGACGTTGTCCTATGCGCGCGCCCTGTAGCTGGAGTTCTTCTTCGACCAGACGAGGGAGAACTTTTTGCGCGGTCACGGGCATGCCTTTCAGTCCTGCAACGGCCAGCCACGCGCGATTCTCTACGACAATCTCAAGGCAGCCGTGCTGCAACGGCGAGGCAGCCAGATCCTTTTCAATCCCCGGCTGTGGGAGTGGAGCGCACACTACCCTTTCGCGCCGCAGCCTTGCCCGGTGCGCGCCGGGAATCAGAAAGGGCGCGTGCAGCGGGCCATCCGCTCTGTGCGCGATGCCTGCTGGGCTGGCCGGACTTTCACCCCGCTGGCCGAGTGCAATCGCCAGGCTTGGTTGTGGCGTGATCAGGTCGCGCCCCAGCGGCGCGGGCCGGGAGAGGATAGCCGCACGGTCGAGCCGGTCTTCGCCGAAGAACAGGCCCGGCGCCTGGCGCCGCCACTGCACCCCGGCAGTACCGACCGGATGGAGACCGTGCGCGCGCACAAGACCATCTACGTGCGTTTCGATCGCAACGATTACTCCATCCCGCCGGAAGCCGTCGGCCGCCCGCTGACTCTGGTGGCTGCCGACACCCTGGTTCGTATCCTGGATGGTGCAGTCGAGATCGCGCGCCATCAGCGCACCTATGACCGCCCTCCACCGGTGCTCGATCCTGCGCATAAGCAAGCCGTGCTCCAGCTCCAGCGGAAGGCATTCCATGCCACGCCCGCAGGCCGCCTGGAGCAAGCCGTCCCGGAGAGCCAAACTCTTCTGGACCTGGCCTGCACGCAGGGCGAATCGGCCGGCAGGCAGACGGCGCAACGGCTTAAGCTGCTGCACCAGTATGGTCCGGCGGCCTGGCGCCGCGCCCTCATCGAAGCCCTGGAGCGCAATACGCCCCGCGCCTCCTCTGTCGCATTCCGGCTGCGCCGTAAGCCTCGCCGGACGCGACTGGCCCTCGATCTCAGCCACCATCCGGAAGCCCCAGCGGTCGCAGTTCGACCCCATGCTCTGGAGATTTACGATGACCTCGCCCGTAACCAGGACGACGCCGATTCCAACAAATAGTCTGCCGGCTCAACTCCCGCAGGTCGGTCTGCGCGCCGTGTCTGCGCAACTGGACGACTTTCTGGCGCGCGCCGCCAAAGCCCGCTGGTCGCCCCACCAGATCCGGCAGCAACTGGCCCAGGCGCAAATCGCGGAACGCTCGCGCCGCAGTCTGGAACGGCGCCTACGCCTCTCCGGCCTGCAGCGTTTCAAACCCATGGCTGATTTCGAGTGGAGTTGGCCCACCAAAATCGAGCGTGAAGTCATCGCGCGCCTGCTGACTCTGGATTTTGTTCCCGAAGCCCGCAACGTCGTCCTGCTCGGCGCCAACGGCTTGGGCAAAACCATGATCGCCAAGAACATCTGCCACGCCGCCGTGCTGGCCGGTCACTCGGTGCGGTTCCGCTCCGCCCCCGCATTGCTGGAGGAATTACAGTGCCAGACTCCGGAAGGCCGCCGCTCGAAGCTGCGCACCTATGCCCATACCGGATTGTTATGCATCGACGAAGTGGGCTACTTATCCTTCGATGACAAAGCGGCCGACTTACTTTATGCAGTCGTCAACCGACGCTACCAGCGCCCGCCGGTCATTCTCCCCACCCACCGGCCCGGCAAACAGGGGAACGAGGTATTCCCGAACGCCACTTGCATCATCCCGCTGCTCGATCGTCTCCTGCATCATGCCGACGTTACCGTCATCGCGGGCGAGAGCTATCGGGTTCGCGAAAGCGAGCCGGAGACTGCCGCGCGGCGGAGGAAGAAATGAATTCCGCCGCTGAGATCTTGCGGCCGGAGTCCAATCCGGCGCTGTATGTCAGTTCGGTGCTGACCCTCTATCTAGACCTGCCGCCCACGCCCTTGCGTACCAACACGCAAGACCAGCGGCAAGCCCGCAGTTGCTTGGATCGCGGCGTTCCCCTATCCGTGGTAGAGGCGGCTCTGCTCCTGGCTTCGCTGCGCCGCATGGCGCGGCCTCCCGCACTGCCGCCCCTGTCGCGCATCCGGTCCCTGCCGTACTTCCAACCGGTCATCGAAGAACTCCTGGACAATCCTGTCCCCGACGGCTATCTCCAATACCTTCGATTCAAGCTCCGCAGTGTCGTCGATAAAGCGGACCCGGCTGCCGTTCAAAAAACTACGTTTTCAAGTGATCGCTAACACGCAGTTCTCCTGCTTTCCCACCCGGCCACAATACTGCCGTGCCACTCCGACCGAATGCGTGCCTTTCTTGACAAACCCGGTCTCATCCACAATCCATGCCGTCACCGATCCATTCTTCTGCATCGCCGGCAGGACGTAATC
>DATIRX010000271.1:0-4741 GCA_035469225.1 Bryobacteraceae bacterium | reverse complement strand
AAGACGGAGTGGGATGCCCTTCGCGCTGCGACGGGACCCGTTCGGGTCATCGCATGGGGCTGCGGCGATCATGGAAGTGATACAGAGACAGAAGACGAGTTGAACGCCGGGCCACAGGGGATCTCAGTCCTCCGGCGAACGTTTGCCTGCGGCGACAACGGTGGCCCGCGAGCTAATCTGCTTAGTGAAGAGCGACAGTAGCTTTATCCGCTTCGCCGGCTGTCGCCCGTCAGTAATCGTCTAGTTCCGGTAATAGTCGTGATAGTGATATCCGTCTCGATCCGAGCCGTTATCCGGGATGTTGATCAGTAGCGGCTGGTCCAGCCGGAAGTTGATGATGCTTTCCGCAGGGACGCGAACTTCCCGGCCTTGCGTTAGGATTTGGCCGCCCGCACCGGCCGCGGCACCCGCCGCCGCTCCGATAGCAGCTCCCTTACCACCGCCGGCGATCGCACCGAGAATCGTGCCGAGTACCGCGCCGCCGCCGACAAACTCGCCTGTACGCCGATTGGCGCCGATGCCCGAACGACTTGAGCTTTCAATCCGCTCCGCTTGCGTCTCGATAGCGTAGCGTTGTCCGTAAGCCGTGACGGACTCGATATCCAGAATCAGGTCATTATCGCGGGCCCGCCGGACAATCAATTCCACGTCGGACCCACGGGGAATCGCGATTTGGCCGTCGCTTCCGATGACGTGATCCACGATGCGGCCGTAGTAGATGCGGCCGTCCCGCGAATGGGTCGCGATCGTCTCGTTGGTTCTTACCGATATATTGGTGCCAGGTTGAACTTGGCTGACCGGACTGGCCGGATAATGGTCGTCATTCAGCGAGAATTCCGCCCGGCAGCCCCGGTCCACCCAGATGGCGCGCCGCGTATAGCCCCAGCTGAATCCCTCTTCGCATTCTGTGCTGCCTCCCAATTCACGCAGGAGCGTTACACCGCGGCTGGTATTGGCTCCGCACGTGGCTCGCCGCCCGTTTGTCGAGGAACAGGTGAGAGTGTCATTGCCACCTTGGGCGCGGGCCGCTGGCGGGGTCACCAGCATCCCTACCAGTCCCGACAGGCCGGCTGTTGCGGTCGCCAGCCAAAGCATGATTTGTTTCTTTTGTTTGGTCATAGAACTTCTCCGCGCTGCTATGCAGAAGCACGTTCCAGCCCAAAGGCAAAAGTCTTGTAGTTTCTGAATCTGGAAGCCGAGCCAGTTACGAAACCGTGCAGATATTACTACTCGCCCGACAGTTTATGTCAGCTGCTTTTCCGCCTCGATGATCAGCTCATGCAGACCCGCGCCACCCTTGGCGACGTATTCGTGCAGCTGCTGCTTCATCCGGCGCTCCCAGAAGCTCATCAGGTGATTGGTCACTCGGGCGACGGCTTCCTCATGCGGGTAGGATGCGAAATTCAGGGCGATCTGGTTCGCCGTGTGAACCATATTGTTCGAATTCATGTGTCGAAAAGCTTACTTGGCGATCTGCGTGGTAATGCGCCGCGTCTCGTGGTAGTGTTCCTGCCACGACGACATCTTCTTCGCCAGCGCCACCTCGACCGCGGTTACTTTGTACTCCGGGCATCCCGTGGCCCAGTCCGCGAACTCCGTCGTCACCACGTTCGCGCCGGTAAACATGTGGTGGAACGTGGTGTAGACCACGCCTGGCTGCATGCGCTCGGAGATGTGCGCCTTGAGCGTCGTATCGCCGGCCCGGCTGGTTAAGGACACCAGATCGCCTTCATTAATGCCGCGATCCTCGGCATCCAGCGGATGGATCTCGAGGATGTCTTCCGGATGCCAGACGTTGTTTTCGGTGCGGGCCGTTTGCGCGCCCACGTTGTACTGCGTCAAAATGCGTCCGGTGGTCAGGATAAGCGGGAACCGGCCGGTAACGCGCTCATCGGTGGGGATAAATTCCGTGATGACGAAGTTGCCCTTGCCGCGCACAAAGCCTCCGATGTGCATCACCGGCGTGCCTTCGGGAGCCTTCTCGTTACAGGGCCACTGAATGCTGCCCAGCTCGTCGATACGGTCGAAGCTCACGCCTGCGAAGGTCGGCGTCAGGCGCGCGATCTCGTCCATGATCTCGGACGGATGGGTGTAATGCATGGGATAGCCCATGGCGTTCGACAACGCCTGGGTAGCTTCCCAGTCCCCCAGGCCCGCCATCGGAGCGATCGCTTTGCGCACCCGGCTGATGCGGCGCTCGGCGTTGGTAAACGTCCCGTCTTTTTCGAGGAACGACGCACCCGGCAGGAAGACATGCGCATACATGGCGGTCTCGTTCAGGAACAAGTCCTGCACCACCACGCATTCCATCGCCGAAAGTCCCGCGGTAATGTGCTGCGTGTTCGGATCGGACTGCGCAATATCTTCGCCTTGAACGTACAGGCCTTTAAAGGTACCTTCGATGGCCGCGTCAATCATGTTATTGATGCGCAGACCCGGCTCGGATTGCAGCGATACGCCCCATGCTCCTTCAAACAAATGCCGGGTGGAATCATCGGAGACATGCCGGTAACCCGAATATTCGTGCGGGAAGGAGCCCATGTCGCACGATCCCTGGACGTTATTCTGGCCGCGAAGGGGATTCACGCCCACGCCGACTCGGCCGATGTTGCCGGTGGCCATGGCGAGATTCGCCATACCCATCACCATGGTCGAGCCCTGACTGTGCTCCGTGACACCCAATCCGTAATAGATAGCCCCGTTTCCGCCGGTCGCATAGAGCCGCGCCGCCGCGCGAAGATCCGCCGCTGGAACACCCGTGGCCGCTTCCACGGCTTCGGGCGAATTGCGTTCTTCGGAGACAAACTTGCGCCACAGCTCGAAGGCGGGCAGGTCGCAGCGCTCTTTAATGTAGTCCTCGGCCAGCAGGCCTTCGGTGACCACAACATGCGCCATCGCATTGATGAGCGCAACATTGGTGCCGGGCTTGAGCGGCAGGTGATACTGGGCCTGAACGTGCGGCGACTTGACCAGGTCGATCCGGCGCGGGTCGGCGATGATCAGCTTCGCCCCGGCGCGCAGCCTGCGTTTCATTTTCGATGCGAATACCGGGTGCGCGTCGGTCGGATTCGCGCCGATGATCATGATCACGTCGGCCTGCTCTACCGAATCGAAATCCTGCGTTCCGGCGGACGTGCCGAAGGTGGTCTTGAGGCCGTAGCCCGTGGGCGAATGGCACACGCGCGCGCAGGTGTCCGTGTTGTTGTTGCCGAATGCGGCCCGGATCAGTTTCTGCACCAGGTAGGTTTCTTCGTTGGTGCATCGCGATGACGTGATGCCGCCGATCGAATCGCGACCGTACTTGGCCTGAATGCGCTTGAATTCGCTGGCCGCATGGTTGATGGCTTCTTCCCACGTGACTTCGCGCCACGGATCGGTGATCTTGGCGCGCAGCATGGGCTTCGTAATGCGATCCTTGTGCGTCGCGTAGCCCCAGGAGAAGCGGCCCTTCACGCAGGAATGGCCGTGATTCGCCTTGCCGTCTTTGTGCGGCACCATACGGACCACTTCGCTCCCCTGCATCTCCGCTTTGAACCCGCAGCCCACGCCGCAATAGGCGCAGGTGGTGAGGACGGTGTGTTCGCCCTGGCCCTTCGCCAGAACGGTCTTTTCGATCAGCGTGGCCGTGGGACACGCTTGCACGCAAGCGCCGCACGATACGCATTCGGAATCCAGGAACGGCTTACCCCCGGCGGAAACTTTCGACGCAAATCCCCGGCCGTCGATAGTCAAAGCGAAGGTGCCCTGCACTTCTTCGCAAGCTCGTACGCACCGCGAGCACACGATGCACTTGGAAGGCTCGAAGCTGAAATACGGATTCGAATTGTCCTTGGGCTCGGGATTCTGAAAATGGTTCGCGCCGTCGTACCCGTAGCGCACTTCGCGCAATCCCACGACTCCCGCCATATCCTGGAGCTCGCAGTTTCCGTTCGCGCCGCAGGTCAGGCAATCCAGAGGATGATCGGAGATATACAGCTCCATCATTCCGCGCCGGAGCTTGGACAGTTTCCCCGAAGACGTGTGCACTTTCATGCCGGGCTCGGCCGGAGTGGTGCACGACGCCGGTGTGCCGCGACGTCCTTCGATCTCCACCAGGCATAACCGGCAGGATCCAAAGGCTTCGACGCTGTCGGTGGCGCACAGCTTGGGCACCTGGACGCCTGCCTCAACGGCAGCGCGCATCACCGAAGTGCCGGCGGGAACCGTGACGGGCTTGCCGTCGATTTCGAGCGTAACGAAAGTCTCCGCGCCGCGCGCGTGCTTAACCTGAGGGGTACCGTAGTCGGTTTCGTGGATTAGCGCCATGAGGGTGTCTCCTGACCCGGTTGGGTCATGGGGGAAGGCGGCATCGCCGCCGGCTTGTCAAAATCTTCAGGGAAATGCTGGACCGCGCTCAGCACAGGGTACGGTGTCAGCCCGCCCAGCGCGCACAACGATCCGTCCAGCAACAATTCGCAAAGATCGTCCAGGACTTGCAGATTCTTGGTGCGGTCCTGATCGGCGATGATCCGGTCGATCACTTCCACCCCGCGCGTCGAGCCGATGCGGCAGGGCGTGCATTTGCCGCAGCTCTCGATGGCGCAAAACTCCATTGCGAAGCGCGCCTGCCGCGCCAGGTCCACCGTGTCGTCGAACACCACAATGCCGCCGTGCCCGACTAAACCCTTTTTGGCCGCGAACGCTTCGTAGTCCAACGGCGTGTCCAGCAGCGAATCCGGGAAGTACGCTCCCAGCGGGCCAC
>DATIRX010000270.1:0-1870 GCA_035469225.1 Bryobacteraceae bacterium | reverse complement strand
CCCAGTCATAACGTTAATCTGTCTGGTCCGTCTGATAATCATGAGACGGAATCCAGAATTGCTCTCACTCACCGAAGAACAGCGAATCGAGTTGACGGGTTGGGCGCAGTCGCGCACGCTTCCGGCGGGAGATGTGTTCCGCGCGCGCCTGATCCTGGCCCTGGCGGAGGGCCGGAGCCACCGCCAGAGTATGGCCTCGTTGCAGACTACAGCGCCCACCATCTCGCGTTGGAAGCAACGGTTCGAAGAACACGGGATGGCAGGTCTGGAGCCTCGTCACAAGGGCAGCCAGCCGCGTGTGGCGAACGCGGCGGTCCAAGCCCGGATCGCGCGCAAGACGCAACAGAAACCGCCGGACGGTTCCACGCATTGGTCCTGCCGGAAGATGGCCGAGGCGCTGGGGATGAGCAAGTCCACGGTGCAGCGGGTGTGGGCGCAGGCCCGGCTCAAGCCGCATCGTTTGGACCGCTACATGGCCTCCAACGATCCGTTGTTTGAACGGAAAGCTACCGACATCATCGGTCTGTACATGAATCCACCGCAGCACGCGGCCGTGTTCTGCGTCGATGAAAAGACGGCGATTCAGGCTCTGGACCGCCTTGATCCGGTGCTGCCGCTATCGCCTGGGCGCGCCGAACGACACGGTTTTGAATACTACCGTCATGGCACTCTCTCGCTATATGCGGCGCTGGACGTGAAGACTGGCCAAGTGCATGGTATGACCGCCGGACGGCACACCAGCCAGGAGTTCATCGTGTTTCTGAAAGGCTTAGTGGCACGCACGAAATGGGCTCGGGAGATTCACGTCGTGCTCGACAATCTATCCGCGCATAAGACCAAGGATGTGGAGCGCTTCCTGGCTGAGCATCCCAAAGTACGGTTCCACTTCACGCCAACCTACTCGTCCTGGCTGAACCAAGTGGAACTCTGGTTCGCCAAGATCCAGCGAGACGTGATCCGCCGTGGAGTTTTCACCTCAGTCGCCGATCTCGGCAACAAACTGCGGAGGTATATCCGCGCCTATTCGAAATCAGCCAAGCCCTTCCGCTGGACTTACACAGATCCTTCCCGCCGCATCCGCCCTAACAAAATCGCTGGGACAGCTTACTAGCCGGCCAGCAGGCGTTTACGCTCGGCCGCTGGAAACCTCTCGATCGCGTACCGCAGCGTGGTCCTGGGAAGCGCCGCGTGGTTCTCCTTAAGAAAATGCAGCAGTGCCGGAGCCGATTGCTTGCCGGCTTCCCGCAGCATCCAACCCACGGCTTTGTGGATGAGATCGTGATCATCGGCCAACAGCAGCCTGGCGATCGCGAAGGTATCTTCGATTTCACCCGCGCGAATGAAGATCATCGTGGAGACGATCGCGATCCGCCGCTCCCAGATGCTTTTCGATTTCGCCAGACGGTAGAGAATCCTGCGAGGGCGGGTCAGAAGATGCTCGCCCACGATGTAAGGAGCGGACGTGTCGACCAGGTCCCAGTTGTTCACGAACCTCGTGTGTTTGAGGTAGAAATCGAACACCGCTTTCTCGTCCCCGCGTTCGTATTGGGCAACGAGAATCTCGAGCGCCGCGAATCGATACTCATGAATCGGCGAGGCAAGCAGCTTCGCGACATCGGTCAGGGGCAGGGGAGTGTAGCGGTGCGCAATCCGCCGGATCGTGGGAACGGTGAGCCCGATGAACCGGTCGCCATGTCCGTACTGGCCTTTGCCGGTCTTAAAGAACCACGCCGAATTGCGGGCGCGTTCGGGATCGGCCGATGCCGCAAGTTCGCTCCTGAGGTCTTTCAACTTCATATGTGGAGTATACTGTGGAGTGGATTCCATAATGGAAACGATTCAGGTCGTCCTTGACTCAAAGCTCCGGCAA
>DATIRX010000269.1:0-21419 GCA_035469225.1 Bryobacteraceae bacterium | reverse complement strand
TCTGGAAAACCTCCTGGGCGTTCGCCCGAAGACTCTGCATCTCATCCGCGACTCCGCGGACCTGGGTGTTGTGCCCGCGCATTTCCGAGGCGATCTGGGCGCCTTCGCGCTCGCGAAACGCGTTCAGCTCGTCCAGGGCGGCCCCCAGCGCCTCCAGCAGCGCTACTTCGGCTCCAGGCGGCAGTTCGGAGCTTTCCCCCTCCCCGAACATACCTGGAATTCTGAGCGCTGCGTTCAAATCCGGCTGGGCATCCAGGCCATGTTCCGCCGCTGCCTGCCGGAATGCAGCCAGGTATTCACCGAGCTGGGTCCGGTTGAGCGCCGCGGAGCTTCCCGGCAAGCTTCCTTGCGGAAGAACGATCCGCACCTCCACGTGCCCGCGTGACAGACGGCTTTTCACCAGCGTACGCACCGCATTTTCGAATGCGTCGGCTGCGGAAGGCGCGTGCACATGCACGTCCAGCGCCCGATGATTCAGCGTCTTCACGCTGACGACCAGCTCGCCATCGCCCAAGGCTCGGCGGGCGCGGGCAAATCCGGTCATGCTGCGAAGGGGAGAATTAGCCATTACGGATTGACATCCGCTTCCAGAAATTGCAGTTCGTACAGGCGCTGGTACAAGCCGCCCCGGCTCACCAGTTCATCATGGCGGCCGGTTTCGGTGATGTGCCCGCGGTCCAGCACCACGATCCGGTCTGCCCGCCGCACGGTCGAGAGCCGGTGCGCGATCACGATTACCGTGCGATTCTGCATCAGGGTTTGCAGCGCCCGCTGGACCAGAACTTCCGATTCGGTATCCAGGTGCGACGTCGCCTCGTCCAGGATCAGGATGGGCGCGTTCTTGAGCAACGCGCGCGCGATCGCCAGACGCTGCCGCTGGCCGCCGCTCAGCTTCATGCCGCGCTCGCCGATGATGGTGCCGTATCCTTGCGGCATGCGGGAAATGAACTCTTCGGCCAGCGCATCGCGGGCCGCCTGGTACACCTGTTCGGGCAGGGCATGGCGTAAACCATAACCGATATTGGCGCCCACCGTGTCGTTGAACAGAAACGTATCCTGCGCCACGATGCTGATCTTGTCCCGTAAGGAAGACAACTTCAGGTCCCGCAGATCCTTGCCATCGATGCGCAGCGCGCCCCCGGTGACGTCGTAAAAGCGCGGAACCAGGTTCGCCAAGGTCGTCTTGCCCGCGCCGCTCGGCCCCACCAGCGCCACAATCTCCCCGGCCTTCACTTCCAGGTTGATGTTCTCCAGCACCATGCGCTCCGGCGCGGCCGGGTAGCGGAAACTGACGTTTTCGAATGTGATGCTTTTTTCGAAGCGCGAAAGCCGAACGGCTCCATGCTGTTCCTTGATTTGCTGGTCGCCATCCAGGTACTCGAACACCTTCTGCGATGCGCCCAACGCCTGCTGGAAAATGTTATGGATTCCCGTGAGCCGTTTCACCGGCTCAAACAGCAGCAGCAGGGCTACTACGAAGCTGGTGAAATCCCCGGTGCTCATGGACCCGGCCTTGATCTGGATGCGCGCATAGCTGAGCAGCCCCACGATCATAATGGCGGCAAAAAACTCGATCAAAGGAGAGGCGATGGCCTGCTGGGCGACGTAGTGCAGATTGCTGGTTCGCAGACGCTCGGCGCGATCCCGGAAACGGTTGGATTCGATCTCCTCGGCTCCAAAGGACTTCACCACCTGGTGTCCGCTGAGCGTTTCCTGCAGCACCTGATTGAGCTCGGCCGTATCGTCCTGGGCGCTGCGCGTAGTTCTGCGGATGCGGCGGCCCAGGCGCAAGGTCGGAATCAGCACCAGGGGCAGCAGCGTCAGGCTTCCCGCGGCCAGCTTCCAGTCGGTTCGCAGGACCGCGGCCGTCAGGAACAGGAGTGTGAAGCTTTGACGCAGCAGGTCGGCCAGAATGTGCGACATCGCCACCTGGATCTTTTCCAGATCGTTCATGATGGAGGACATCACCCGGGCAGTCGAGTGAGACTCGAAAAAGTGCGCGTCCTGGTGGACCACGCGATCGAAGACATCCTGCCGCAAATCGGTCACCGCGGAGAGTCCGACGTAATTCACCAGATAGTTGCCGAGGTAATCGCACAGGCCTCGAATCGCGAACACCGCCAGGATTCCCACCGCCACCATGGTCCAGACATTGTGGATGGACGCAGGCATGAAGGTATCGAGAAAGACGCGATGGTTCCAGCCTGGAATGTTGAACAGAAACACCGGCGCATCGGCCGACGCGGGATTGAGGACGCGGTCGAAGATGGGCCCGATCAGCATCACCGTGAGTCCCTGCGCGGCGCCTACGCAGGCCATCAGGAACACGGAAAGAAGCAAATGGCCGGTGTATCGCCGGGAGTACTGAAGCAGCCGGCCGAGTTCTTTCACGCGCGCACCTTTAAGGCGTCCGCGGCGGCGATGACTTCCTCCATCGTGATCCTTTGGATCGATTCCGGAGACGTAAGTATTTTCGCTTCGGTCTTCCACGGCGCCCAGGTGACCGGATCGCTGGGTCCGAATAGAACCACTGAGGGAATGCCGAACGCCGCGGCGATATGCGCCGGGCCGCTGTCATTGCCGACGAAGATCTGGGCGCCCGCCATCAGGCTCTTTAGCGCGCCTAGAGATACGTTGTGATGCACTTGAAATTGCTTGAACGCACCGATCTCATCGGCAGGTCCCGCGATAAATACAGGTTCCACTCCTGTTTCCGAAAGATGTCTGGCGACGGCCAGGAAGCGCTCGGCCGGCCAGGTCTTGTCGGGATGGGAGGCGAAAGGATGCAGCACCGCGTAGGCGCCAGCGGAGGATGCTGCCGCAGCATGCAGGCGCGCACGGGGAATTTCGGTACGCGGCACGCCCATCCAGAACATCGCCGATGCCAAATGCTCGGCGGTGTGGACCGGGCGCTCTTCACCCAAAATCGCTTGCGCCCGCGGGATTTTGTCGCTGTACAAGAAACTGTAGGCGTGGTGTGCGAATCCCGCCTTGATGGCTGCGCCGGCGGTGGCCGTCAGCCACATGCTGCGCGTGCCGCCGTGCAGATTCAAAACCGCGCGGGGATGCCACGCGCCGAGCGCCGAGCTGTGCGGCGGGAGAATCTCATCCACCCCTAGAATGTTCTCAAATATCGCGCGGAAACGATCTTCCACCACCACGCTGATCCGAAGGTCCGGGCGGTGCGACTTGAGCAGTGCGAGCGCCGGCGTCGTCAGCACGCAGTCGCCCAGGGAACGCAGACGGATCACCGCGATCCGCGAGCCGGACGGCAGCCGCTCCAGCAAATAGGCCACGCGCTTTTATTCTTCGATGCGAGCTTCGTCGACCAGCATCACGGGGATGTCCTCGCGAATCGGATACACCCGTTTGCACTCGACGCATTTCAGGCCGTTTCCGTCCTGCTTCAATTCCAGCTGCGCCTTGCACAGGGGACAGACCAGGATTTCCAGCAGATCTTTACTAATGGCCATAGCAATAGGTTAGTGTAGCAACCGCCCGCCGCGGTTACCAGACCCGGCAGGCTGGGCCGCGGACCATGGGCTGGCTGGCGCGGCAGGCGAAGGCTTTCTGGAACTCGGGCATATTCGAGACCACTCCGTTCACGCGGAACTCGCCCGGAGCGTGCGGATCCGTCTGAGCCCGCAGGCGTGCGGCCTCATCGGTGACGTTTTGGCACCAGACCTGCGCCCAGCCGAGGAAAAAGCGCTGTTCCGCCGTGAAACCATCAAGGCGTGGAGGCTGCTTCCCTCTGAGTGTGTCCAGCAGCGCCATATGGGCGATCCGCAGGCCTCCGTTATCGGCGGTGTTTTCGCCTAGGGTCAGTTTCCCGTTCAGATTGGTACCTTCCACCGGACTGAATCCGCTGTACTGGTTCACCAGGCAGTCCGTCCGCTGGTCGAAAGCTTTGCCGTCTTCGGCAGTCCACCAATCCCGCAGATTGCCTTTGGCATCGAACTGCCGGCCTTCGTCATCGAAGCCGTGGGTCAGCTCATGGCCGATGACCGCGCCGATCGCGCCGTAGTTCACCGCGTCGTCCATTTTGTTGTCGTAAAAAGGCGGCTGCAGAATTCCCGCCGGAAAGTTCACGTCGTTATGCTGCGGATCGTAATAGGCGTTCACCGTGGGCTGGCTCATGCCCCAGTCGGTCTTGTCCACCGATTTCCCGATTTTGCCAAGCTGGCGGGCCAGCTCAAACGTGCTGGCGCGCGAGGAATTGGCGTAGGGATCGTTGCGCACGATCTGGACGCCTGCGTAATCCAGCCACTTGTTCTTGTTGCCGACCTTGTTGGTGATGCCGCGCAGCTTTAGGATGGCCTGGTCCTTGGTCTTGGGCGTCATCCAATCCAGACTGCGGATATCCTTCTCCAGGGCCTTCTCGATGGCGGCTACCATCTGCTGCGTGCGCTTCTTTCCGGCGTCCCCCAGCGTCTTTTCGACGAACGTCTTGCCCAGGGCATCCGGCAATTGCTGATCCGTGATATCCACGCAGCGCTTCCAGCGGGCGCGCATTTCCTTGGCCCCCCGCAGAGTCTTGTCGTAAAACTCAAAGCTGGCCTGCTGGAACACAGCCGGAAGAAAAAGAATATTGTCGTGGATCAGATTCCACGTCAGATAGGTCTTCAGATCCTCCAGCGGCTGCTGCTTGAGAACTCCATCCATTGCGCGAAAGAAGTCCGGCACGGCTACGTTCAGGCTTTGGATGGGCGGAGTTCCCAGGCCCTGGAACAGCTTTACCCAATCGAACTGCGGAGCCAGCGCCGATAATTCGGCCACCGTCAGCTTGTGATAAATCTTTTCAGGATCGCGCCGCAAAACCCGGTCCAGGGATCCTTTCGCCAGCTCCGTTTCGATGGCCAGCACCGCGGCGGCTTTCTTCCGCGCCTCCGCTGGCGGCAAATTGAGCAATCCAAAGATGGTCTGCAAGTGGACCAGATATTTGTTGCGCAGATCCACCGATTTGTCATCGGTCTTGAGATAGTAGTCGCGATCGGGCAGCCCCAGGCCGCCCTGGTCCATTCCGGCAATCACGCGGGTCGAGTCTTTGGCGTCCGGCTCCGAGCCGAAGCGGAAAAAAGGAAACGAGCCCGTCCGGAACATATAGATCACCATCTCGGTGATGTCCTTGCGGTCCTGAATCACCGCGATCCGGTTCAGATCCCGCTGGATGGCTTCCAGGCCTCGGGCCTCGATGTTCTTCTCGTCCATGCAGGCGGCATAGAAGTCGCCGATCTTCTGATCGGTCGGATTGCGGTTGGCGCGATCGACCGCCGCTGCTTCCAGGACATCTTTGAGCAGCATCCGGTTGCGGTCCTGCAAAACATCGAACCGTCCCCAGCGAGATGCGTCGCCTGGGAGAGGATTGCCCGTCATCCAGCCTCCGCAGGCGTATTGATAAAAATTCGCGCAGGGGTCCACACTGCGATTGAGGGCCCCCAGGTCGAACCCTGGAGCCTGCTGGGCAAGAGCGGCGGTGGCGGCCAAACACAGCGTGATCCATACGCGCATATTCATATCTTACGCGCTCCTGTGTAGCGACAATAAAATGTCATCGCCAATAAATTGGCGCTCCGGAACGCCCCCGCTCCTTGAAAATCGGCTGCGCCTGCGTGCCGGGAGGCGGTCCAATCCCTTCATCCAGAAGACTTAACCAGAATTCCCGGATCCATAAAACCGTGGCGGCCCGCTTGCTCGTTTTATGTGCGTGGGGAGTTGCCATGATAGCCGCTGCTGGAAAGACCGTCGAGGGAACCGATCAGGCTTGTCGCCTTGAAGAACTGCGCTCCGGCGAGCGCGAGCGCTTGATTCTGGAGCACCTGCGCCAGGTGAGGTTGATCGCTCGCAGGATTCACGATCGCGTGCCCGGAAATGTGAGCCTGGATGATCTGGTATCCGCCGGCGTTCTTGGATTGATCGCGGCCATTGATCGCTTCGATGCTTCACGGGACGTCAGTTTGCGAACCTATGCCGAGCACAAGATCAAAGGCGCGATTCTGGACAGTCTGCGCCGGCTGGATTGGGCCCCGCGCCAGGATCGCAAACATGCCAAGCAGATTGACGCTGCCATCACCGCGGCCCAGCAGAACCTGCAGCGCGCTCCCACGGAGGAAGAAGTCGCCACGGTGCTCCACCTCACGGTGGATCGATATCGCCAGTGGCAGGTGAAAGTTCGCGGACTGAACCTAGGGCGGCTGGAGTCGGCGGGATCTGGCGATTCGGAGGGCCGCGACCTGCTCCTTCGCCTCTCAGGCGAGCAGGAAGAATGGCCCTCCGCGCTGCTGGAACGCCGAGAGCTGCTCAATACGCTGGCGGCTGCGATCACCGGAATCCCGAAAATCGAACAGACCATCCTCAGGCTGTACTACCAGGAAGAGATGACGCTGCGGGAAATTGCGAAAGTTGTCGGCCTGCATGAGTCGCGTATTTCTCAGATTAAGGCGCAGGCCACCCAGAGGCTTAGGGTTTGCATGGACAAGCTGTGGCCCGGTTCACACTAGACCTGTCCGTGGCCATCCGGACGACTGTCCGATGGTCCGTTCAGGTCTGGCGCTTACCGCCAGCATCACGGTGATTTCCTTGCGGTCGCGCACCACCGCGACGGACACAGGTCGGCCGCGCGCAGCCCGCAGGTGGGCCGAGATATCGGCGGGCGTAGCGACTTTGACGTCGTCCAGCCGCACGATCACATCTCCGGCGCGGATGCCCGCCTTGTCGGCGGGGGAGTCTTTATTGACCATCCGGACCAGCACGCCTTCCTTCACGCCGAAGAACTCCGCCAGCTGGCCATCCACTGTCTCCACATCAATCCCCAGCATGGTGCTCCGCCAGGCCATGCGGCTCTGGGGCATGTCCGGGAAACGGAAGTCGAACGGCACCAGTGCGGACCCCGCGGGAGCAGGGACTGGCTGCCCCGCGATCAGCGGACGAGCCGCAATCTTCGCGCTGATCGTCTGGGCCGCGCCATTCCGGAGAATCCCGATTCGCACTTCGCGCCCGGCCGGCGTTTCGCGAACCATGCGCGAGAACTGGTCCATGCCTTCCACGCGCTGTCCGTTGTATTGCGTAAGGATGTCGCCGGTCTTGATGCCGGCCTTTTCCGCGGGACTGTCGGGCGCGATGCGTGTGACTTCCACCCCCGCTTCCTCGGGCAGCTTCAGTGCCTTGGCGCGCTCGCTGTCAATCTCCTGGATCGCCACACCCAGGAAACTCACGGCTCCGGGGACTGCTCGGGGCGCCGGGGCGACAGGCTGGCTCATTCCGAGATGGGCGGCCAGACATGCGATGAGAATAACTCTATTCAACATACGAGCCTATTTTCTGCGGAGATAGATGATGCCGCTGGAGGCGTTCAGATTCAGCACCGGTCCGCCGCCATTGATCGCGCCCTGGGCCACCAGCGGCGGCTGGAAAAACCGCGTTGAAGTCACCCGGATCTCCGGAAATTCGGACACGATCCGCGGCCCGCTGCCGGTGCTGTTTCTGGCCATCACGGTCATCGCCAGATTGGACGGAATCAGGACCGTTATGTCACCTCCGCTCGCCACCAGCGAAGAATCCTGCATGCGGGCCCCGCCCAGCAGCTCAGCCAGGATGTTTCCGGCCATGGTGGCCAGGTTCATCGGTCCCGCGTCGTTCTTCACCCGCACCATCCCGGCCGCCGATTCCGCCTGAATGCCCCGCGCGGATCCCACTTGGATGAACCCGCCCTGCGTATCGGCCATCACCGCGCCGCCGGCCTGCCCGACTTCGATCATGCCCTGGGCGGAATGCGCCCGCACGTCGCCGGCAGCCTTGTCCACGCGAATGTTACCCCCCAGTTGATTGGAGAGCGCCACCGGACCTCCCGCATCGCGAACCACGATATTCCCGCCCACCGTGGTGCATTTGATCGCTCCACCCGTCTTGTCGATGACCACCTGGCCGGCGCCCGAAAAACACTCCACGCTTCCGCCGATCCTGCCGAGCTGAATCTCGCCTCCGCCCGTGCTCAACTGGAGACCGCCGTCGAATTCGGCCACATTGATTTCGCCCAGTTCCGTGCGAACCATCAGCGTGGATACCTGCGCGGGAACACTAATCTCGAGATCCGTCCTCACGTTATCCGCCGAGATCGGCAGAACCTCCAGTACCGTTCTTCCCCGCAGCCGGGTCACTTGCTTTGCGCCCCCACCCAGCAGCGCACGAGCTTTATCTTCATTGGCCGCCCGCACGCGTTGCCGGACCCGATAGGTGACCTGATCGCCGCTGCCCCGCTTGACCACTACCGTTCCGCGGGTGTTTACCTGCAAGAAAGACTGCGGCGCGATCGGGAAGGAATCCGTGATGCTTCCGACCCAGTAGGCTCCTTCGCGGACCACGGGCGCTTCCTGCGCGGCCAGAACCGCGGCCGTCACGATCGCCAGAGTGGTAATTCCCGGCTTCATCTAATCCATCTCCATCAATATGTTTCAGCGGATGCGTTTACCAGCTGCAGCACGCGCTGCCCACGCTGCCGCACGTAGGCGTTATTTTCCCGGTTCATCAGCTCTTGCAGCGTTCCGACGACGTCGCGATCCAGAGCATGGCCGGGCAGGATACTGGTGGATTCGCCCACGCCCTGCGTCAGCAGATCGATGGCCTGCGTGCGCATTCCCGGATTGCCGTCCGAGAGCAGGACCCCGGTCAACGCCTTGCGAACTTCGGGCTGTTCTACGAAGGGTCTCAACCCATCCATGGCCTTCAGGCGCACGCCCGCGTTTTCGTCGTGTTCCAGCGCATAGATCAGGATGTCCCGCACTTCAGACGCTTGCGCGCGATTGTTCAGTATCCCGACGGTTTCATAGCGCAAGCCTGGATCGGATGGATCTTTCGCGGCGGAAAGCAGCAGGACGCGAATGTTCTGATCGTCCAGGTGGCCGGAAACCACGCGCTGGCGGGTCTCATCGAGAACAATCTGAATGCCGCCGTTGGCCGCCGGCTCCACCGAGCGCACCCGTTGCGCGCCGGGATCGGCCAGAGACATCCCCGCGATTTGCGGACCCAGATTCGGCGCGACCCGCGCGCCCAGGAATCCGATCGTCAGCAAAGCCAGAGCACCCGCTGATTTGAGCCATCCGCCGCTGCCGGACGGCCGCAGCATCAGCGAGTCCACCAGCTGGTCCCACCAGCCGGAGCGTGAGGGCCTCGAAGACTGAAGGTCGGCGATCTGCTCCTGCAGCTTCTGCCGGGATTCCCATAACAGCGGTGCGGGCGGCTCGACCTCGGCCTGGTCGAACGCCGCATGCACCTCGCGCTCCCGCTCCAGCGCCGCACGGCACTCCGCGCAGCCCTCCAGGTGGCGGTCCACACCCTCTTCTTCGTCAAACGAAAGCTCTCCGTACAGCAACATCCCGAGCTGAGCTCGTACTGCCTCGCAGGAAAGATCCTTCATACAAAATCTCCAAGCGCGACGCGCATCTTTTGGGTCGCCCGAAACAAACAGTTCTTGGCGGCTTCTTCCGTGGTTCCCAGGACCTCGCCGATATTCCGCAATTTCATTCCCTGATAATGCCGTAGCTCGAACACCATTCGCTCCCGCGCAGTAAGCTCGCCCAGCGCCTTGTGGATTCGCTGGCGCAGCTCCCCGCTGAACAGACTCCGCTGCGGATCGCCATCCACGCGCAATTCCTGAAACGTGTCCATTCGATCGATGGGGCCATCCGCGCCCTCCACCTGCGACGACTCTTCCCGCCGGACCTTGCGTTTCCGCATGTGGTCCAGGCACAAGTTCGTCACAATCCGGTACAACCAAGTATGAAAACTGCAGTCGAACCGGAAACTATTCAGGTTGCGGTACACCCTGAGGAACGCTTCCTGGTAAACATCCTGCGCGTCCTCCGGAGACTGCAACAGGTTCATTGCCAGCCGGAGCACACTTTTGTCATAGGCGCGCACGAGTTGCCCAAAGGCGTCCTGATCGCCTTCCTGAGCAGCCCGAATAAGCACCTTCTCGTCGGCCTGAACGCCCGCTATCTGGGCCAAAGAAGCGGCTCCGCGACTCACGTCATCACTACTCATTGTATTGGACGCCAGGACGTCCAAAAGGTAACGGCTGGGGGTATAAGCGCTTATTTAAGCGTAGCTTAGGACTGCAGCTCCAGCTCGATACGCTTTTTCTCGGCGTCGATCTGGGTGATCTTGAAGCTACGGACCTGGCCGGCCCGGACCCCCTCGACTGCGTCGGCTGTACCGCCGCCGGATTTCCACTTCTGACTCAGCATGGCGGTCAGAGAGGAGAGGTCGGCTTTCTGGGCGCCCGCGGCGGCTTCATGATGCCGCTGCTCCGGCACCGGCGCGAACGCCGTGACGCCTTCGCCCAACTCCACTTTCAAGCGTTTTCCGGAAACATCCACCACCCGGCCGCTGACCACCTCGCCGGTCTTATGCTCGGCCAGGTACTCGTCGATGCTGGTTGGTTCCAGCTGCTTCATCCCCAGCCGGAATCGGCGACGGTCTTTATCGGCCTCGAGCACTACGGCCTTGACCGTCTGCCCCTGCTTCAGGACTTCGTTGGGATGGGTGAGGCGTTTTTCCGCGGTGATGTCGGCAATGTGAATCATGCCTTCCACGCCGTCTCCCAGCTCCACGAAGGCCCCGAACTTGGCCAGGCTGGTCACGGGCGCTTCGACCGTTGTTCCCACCGGATACTTCTTCAAGGCGTCTTCCCAGGGATCGCCCAGAGCCTGTTTCAATCCCAGCGCGATCCGCTTATCGGCCGGGTTGACGTTCAGGATCACGACTTCCGCCACTTCGCCCGGCTTAAGCACATCTTCCGCGCGGACGTTGCGCTTGCTCCAGGACATTTCGGAAACGTGGATCAGTCCTTCGACCCCCGGCTCCAGTTCCACGAACGCGCCAAAGTCCATTACCCGGGAAACTTTCCCCTTGATGCGCTGGCCGGGCTCGTACTTGGAAACCGCCAGGATCCAGGGATCGGGCATAAGCTGCTTGAGCCCCAGCGAGATCTTGCGGCTTTCGCGGCTGATCTTGAGAATTTTGACTTCAATTTCTTCGTCCGGCTTCACCACTTCGGACGGCTTCACGCCGCGCGAGTAGCTCATGTCGGAAACGTGCAGCAGGCCGTCCACCCCGCCCAAATCCACAAATGCACCAAAGTCGGTAAGGGACCGAACCTTGCCGCGCACCACCGAGCCCTCTTCCAGACGTTTGAAGGCTTCTTCCTTGTTCAGCCGTTCCTGTTCCTCCAGGATCACCCGGCGATCCACCACCACATCCTCTTCGGCGGCATTGAGCTTGGTGATGCGGCACTCGATCTGTTGCCCTACCAGCTTCTCGAGGTCCGCCAGCTCGCGCGCGCCGCTGCGCGATGCGGGCATAAAGGCGCGCACCCCGACGTCCACCCGCAAACCACCCTTGACTACTTCGAGAACCGTCCCGCCGATGGTGCGCTTTTCAGCAAAGGCCGCTTCCAGGCCGGTCCAGTCGCGCGGCGTTTCCACTTTAATGGTGGAAAGAAGATAGGTGCCGTGTTCGTCTCGTCCGCGTATCGAAACCAGGACTTTGGTGCCGGGCTTCAGCTCCGGGGCGGGCGGCAGCATGCCGTCCATCTTGCGGCCGATGTCCACGAAGGCGCCCTCGGGCGTCACCGAGACAACTGTGCCTTCCACCCGTTCGCCGGCAGCGTGGTGGGTTTGTTCGAACTGAGTCAGGATGTCGCCAAAAGAGGTGTCGGCCGGGGACGCCTCGGGCGAATCAGGTGCATTGGGTTGGGGCATGCGAGAAAAACCGGAGTCTTTGCTATTGTGTCACAGACTCGGCTGTAGGTCCGGCCTCCAGGCCGGACGGTACTAGCCCGGAGGCAGCATCTTGGCGATGTCGTTATACAGCACGAACACCACCACCATCATGAGGAACACGAATCCCACTCGCACGATGGCTTCCTTGATCCGCAGGCTCAAGTCGCGCCGCAGCAGCATTTCCACCAGCAGCATCAACATGACGCCGCCGTCCAGAATCGGAATCGGCAGCAGGTTGAAGATGGCCAGGTTCAGACTGACGGCAGCCATCAGTCCGATGTAAACCACCGCGCCCTCACGTGCGGCTTTCCCCGAAAGTTGAGCGATCCGAATGGGCCCTTCCAGCGATTTCGGCGACATACGCCGCTCGGCGATTCCCTGGATGAACTGATAGATCAGCTTGGCGCTCTGCACGTTCTGGCGCCAGGACTCTGCAAACGCTTCGCGGAAAGGCAGTTTCACGATCTCTACCGGCGACTCCAGGGCTGCACCAATCCGCCAAGCCTGACTTCCCTGCACGTCGCTCCATACCGGAACCACGGTGGTGTGCAGTTCCTTCCCGCCGCGCAAATAGGCCAGATCGATCGGAGACCCTTTGGCTTCCCCAATCAGCTCCAGCAGCCGCATGGAAGAACGGATCGGTTTGCCGTTCATGCTGATAAAGGTGTCGCCCTTCTGAAGGCCAGCCTTCTGGGCGGCATCCACGTTGCAGCAGTAGCCGCCCACCTGGACCGCAGTCGCCTGCGTCCAGCCGGCGTACCCGATGTGTTGCTTTTCCTCGTAAACGGGGGTGATGCTGAAGTTCAGACGCTGGCCGTCGCGCACCACCCAAACATCCATGGGCCGCTTGGCGCTGGCGATTTCCGTAACAATGATGGTCTCCCAGGTGGGATCGACTTTACCGTCGATCTGAACCACCTTGTCGCCTTCGCGGACACCGGCTTTGGCTGCGGCGCCATCCGGCGCGACAAACCCTACGATGGGCGAGGGCGGCATGGGGATTTTCGGGTATTGAAACATGAACAAACCCGTCAATAAACCCACCGCCAGAACCAGGTTTGTAAAGGGTCCCGCAAAGGTGATGCACAGCCGTTGCCAGCGCGGCTTGGAAGGAAGTGCGCGCGGATCGCTGGCTTGGTCATCGCCAGGTTGCTCACCTGCAAACTTCACGTAGCCGCCGAACAGAATCAGACAGACCTTGAAATCGGTCTCACCGCGGCGGAAGCCGAACAGGCGGGGCCCGAAGCCGATACTGAACGCATCGATCTTAACATCGAAAAAGCGGCCAACCAGGTAGTGCCCCAGCTCATGGAGCAGAATCATTACCCCGATCAGAACCAGGAACCACCAGAAGTCTTGTAAGAAGGAAAACATGAACCCGTTACTCTACTTATAGTCTACGTGGCGCGCGGCCACTTCGGTGGGCACTCGTTTGCCCCAGCGCGATCCCATCACCTGCCGGGCGATTCGGCGGGATTCCTGATCCAGCTCCAGTAATTCCGCGATCGAACTCAGCTGCCGCGGGGGAACCTGCTCCAGGGTCTCAGCGACGGTCGCCGCGATTCCCGGGAATGGAATCTTCCCCGCCAGAAATGCTTCCACCGCAATCTCATCGGCCGCGTTCAGCGTGGCAGTAGCGGAACCGCCTGCCTCCATGGCTTCATACGCCATGCCCAGCAGCGGAAACTTTTGATAATCGGGAGGCTCGAAGGTCCATTGCGACGCCTGGGTCCAATCCAGGCGCGGAACCGGCGCATCTGCCCGCTCGGGATACGTCAGCGCGTACTGGATCGGCATGCGCATATCGGTGGCGCACACTTGCGCGATCACGCTGCCGTCCACGTATTCCACCATGGCATGTACCTTGGATTCCGGATGCACCACGACTTCTACATCTTTCGGCGGGAAATCGAACAGCCAGCAGGCTTCGATCACCTCAAACCCTTTGTTCATCAAGGTGGCTGAATCGATGGTGATGCGCTGCCCCATCTTCCAAGTTGGATGATTCAGGGCCTGCTCCGGCGTTACACTGGCCAGCTGTTCGCGGGAGGTTCTTCGAAACGGCCCGCCCGAGGCTGTCAGAATGAGCTTGGAAACTTCCTTCCTCAATCCCGCCCGCAGGCTCTGATGTGCGCCATTGTGCTCGCTATCGACTGGAATCAGCTCGCTTCCCGATTCGCGGCGCGCCCGCATCACCAGTTCGCCGCCTGCCACCAGCACTTCCTTATTCGCCAGACCGACGCGTTTCTTCCGCCTGACGGCTTCATAGGTCGCTTCCAGGCCCTCGACGCCCACGATGGCCGACATCACGAAACCCGCTTCTACAGCGGTTGCGGCATCGACGCGCGCCCGCGGCCCTGCGGCCAATTCGGGTGCTGGAACATGTTGGGATTGGAGTGCTGCTCGCAGGTCCGTCAAGGCGCCATCGTCGGCTACCACCGCAACTTTCGGCTTGAATTCGGCGATCTGCCGAGCGAGGAGCTCGACGTTTCTTCCAGCCACTAAGGCATAGATACCGAACCGATCGGGCCACCTGCGAACTACATCCAGGGTGCTGGTTCCGATCGATCCGGTGGATCCCAGAAGCGTCAGGAGAGTCACTCGACTCCGATCATAACATCCGACCGCCTGCTCACTGCCTTGGATTTTTTTGGAAGAGTTTCTTTTGGAAGGGGCGCCGGGAAGGTTGCTTCAGGGGTCTTTAATGAGGTTAGTCTCGCTTTGGTGGGAGTTTCCCTCCCCGGCTTGATTCCAATATTAGTATACTTCTAAGGCGAACGCAACAGTTTTTTGTAGTCTACTGTGAAAAACTTTCTAACATGCTGTTAGCACAGGATATTTAGACCAGTACTCGTGCCCGGTACTGGCCCTTCCGGAGCATTTCCTAGGATTTCTTAATCACAATCCCGGCCCAATCTTCCAAAACACGGATGCAGGAGCAGAAATCGTCATCCCCCCACCCTTTGGCGATGGTGGCCTGTAGCATCTGGTGGGTGATGGCGGTCATCGGCAGAGGTAAGTCCAATGATTTCGCCAGATCCAGGGCGAATCCGACATCTTTATGCATCCACTTAGCGGAGAAGTTGGTGACGAAATCGCGGTTCAGGACAAACGGAGCCTTGTAGGACGCGATACCGCTCTTAGCCGCGCTGTTCTCCAGAATCTCGATCATCAGCTCCGGGGCGACCCCGGCCTTGGCCGCCAGCACCAGGCCCTCGGCGAAGGATTGCATGATACTGGCTCCCACCAGGTTCTGCGTGACTTTGGCTTTCAGACCCTGTCCGGCCGGGCCGCAGTAGTAGAACAGCTTGCCCATGATTTCCATGAACGGTTTGGCGCGATCGAACACGTCCTTGTTGCCCCCCACCATAAAGGTGAGGGTTGCCTTCTCGGCGCCTCCGGTGGAACCGGTAACCGGGGAGTCCAGGAAGTGCGCTCCTTTGGCCGCGAAAGCAGCGTTCAGCTCGATGCTGGCATCGGGAGCGATGGAACTGCAATCGCAGATGATCGCATCCTTTCGAACGGCTTCGATCAATCCGCCGGAACCCACCGTGATCTGGCGCGCCATCTTCGTATCGCCCACGCAATAGAAGATGACGTCAGATCGCTCCGCTACTTCCCGGGGCGTGGCGCATGCAGTGCCCTTGCCGCTTTTCGCGAGCTGCTGCGCTTTGCTGCCGGTGTGCGACCACAGCGCGACATCGTGACCGGCCTTGAGAAGATGGCCGGCCATGCGGTAGCCCATGATGCCGAGCCCAAGAAAACCAAGCTGTGCGGGTTGTGCCAATGAGAAAGCCTCCTGAAGGATTTCAAGGAAGCTACGATTCTAGCAATTCTTACTCAGGGCTCGATCCGGTAGGCATGCCCGTAAGCAGACGCAGGATTAGCAGGTCCGAGGGCTGGAACGTCGTGACGGGAATGTTATTCAGGTCCTCATCCCGGTCCACGACATGGCTGCGAATCATGGTGCGAAGCTGCGCTACAGAGATACCCAACTCCTCGGCCGCCTCCGCTTCCGAGTACTGCCCTTTGCTGGGTTTAGTGCCGACTTGCACGCTCATAACCGAATTGTAGAGGGCCGCGAGGTGCCGCCCAATTAGGAATAGCGCTTATTTAGGCTCAGGTATCGCCTGACGTACCAACGTACTAAGGGGTGCCCATCGTGACCGGGGAGCACCAGCAGCCCCGGAGTTACACTTCAAGATGATGCCAGAAGATAAGCCGGGTTTGCGTTCTTCCACCGAAGTTCTCAGCCGCGGATTCGATCCGCGTTTGTCGGTCGGCTCCGCGCGGCCGCCGGTCTTTCGCAGTTCCACCTACGTGTTCTCGAGCCCCGAGGCCGCCGAGCGCGCTTTCGACTTGGTGGCCGGGCGCGCCCATCCTAAACCCGGGGAACAGCCCGACCTGATTTACTCGCGCTTCAACCATCCCAACGCGGAAATCCTCGAGAGCCAGATCGTCCCTCTCGAAAAAGGCGCGCAGGCGGCGCTGGTTTTCAACTCCGGAATGGCTGCGATCACCACGGCCTTGTTCACCTTCCTGCGTCCCGGCGACGCCATCATCTATACTGTGCCGATCTACGGCGGCACGCAATCCCTCATCGAGGGATTTCTCACCACCTGGGGGATCTCCGGCGTGGCGGTGCCGGCCGGCGACATCGCGGCCATGGACCAGGCCATTCGCGAAACACCCCGCCTGCGCGTCATTTTGATTGAGACGCCCGCGAACCCCACACTGGTGATGACCGATATCCGGCGGGCTGCCTCCGCTGCGGGAGAAGCGCGCACCGGCGAGCTGCCGCTGGTGATGGTGGATAACACGCTGCTGGGCCCCACTTTCCAGCATCCGATCGAGCGCGGAGCGCATCTGGTGCTGTATTCCGCGACCAAGTATCTTTCCGGATTCAGCGATCTGATCGGCGGAGTGGCCCTGGCGAGCGACCCCGAGCTCATCCGCAAGATGCAGCTCAAGCGCAACATGTTCGGAAACATTTTGCAGCCGGACGAGTGCTGGATGCTGGCTTCGCGGCTGCCCACGGTCCGGTTACGGATGAACCGCGCCAGCAAAAACGCGCAGCGCATCGCCGAGCGGCTGGCGTCGCATCCCAGGGTCCGCAAGGTTCACTATCCGTCTCTGTTTGCCGACGCCGAGCAGATCCGCATCCGCCTGCAGCAGTGCGATTTTCCGGGTGCCATGTTTTCGCTGGAGCTGGAAGGCGGCAAGCCCGCGGCCTTCGATTTTTTGCGCAAGCTCCGCCTGGCCTACAATGCTGTGTCGCTCGGCGGGGTTGAAACGCTGGTCTGCCACCCCAAAACCACCACGCATTCCGGATTCACGGAAGCGCAGTCGGCGGATGCCGGCGTGACGGACGGGCTGGTGCGGGTTTCGATCGGAATCGAAGACTGGCGGGATCTTCTCGCGGATTTCGAGCAGGCGCTGAGTTAGAAAAAGGGGGGAAGATCCCGCCGCGCTGCGTTGTGCGCGATTCAGAAAATGTAAACGGCGGCCCGACCAGGAGGCGACCGGGCCGCCGTGGATCAATCCCGGATCCCCCGCGAGCGTGGGGGGTGACTGCGTCCGGGTGATCCGAGCTTACTTACCGTCGATGCGCAACTCGTTGGTTACCGAGAAGGCTCCCGGAATTCCGTTGGCTCGGAGATACGCCAAGTCCCGGTCCATCGAATTCGCGACTACGCCTGCCAGCGTCACGTTGCCGTTCTTCACCACGATGTGAATCGGCGGATGCGTCCCCAGCGCGTAGCGGTTCAGTGCCGGATATCCGTAGATGGCCCGCGCCGTGCGCAAGCGAATCTGGTCGTCGAAGTTGGAGAGCGGCAGAACCTCGATCTGGCTCTCTACCTGCCCCACGCCTTCGATATGCTTCACCGCCCGTTCCGCGTCGTACTTCAGCACGGGACGTGCGACCTCCCCGAATAATGTGACCTTGTTGCCGTCCACGCGGAACGAAAGATTATCGAATACTCCGTAGTACGGAAGCATGTTCAACTCATGCCGTACTTTCGTTTCGAGCGAATCCGGTACAGAGGGGCTCGTAGACCCGTACATAAACGCAGGAACGGCCAACAGGGCCCCCAGGCTCAAGAGACGACGTAGTTTCTCAATCCTCATTGTTTTTTGATCCTCACAGCATTGGACGCGAGGAGTGGCCCTGAGGTTGCAGGCGGCCCGTTTTCGGTGATGGAGCGAGACTTAACCGCGCGCGCGTGCTGCGGCAACAGCCTGAGGAGCAGCGACCGGCGGCGGAGGCGCGGCCTGCGGTTCGGCGCGGAGGAGTCCCAGCTGCTTGCGCAACTCGGTATCCACCTTCTTGAACACATCCGCATTCTCGCGCAGGAACTGCTTGGCGTTTTCACGGCCCTGGCCGATGCGCTCGCCTTTGTAACTGTACCAGGCGCCGCTCTTCTCGATCAGGTTGTGCTGGACGCCCAAGTCGACCAGGTCGCCTTCTTTAGAAATACCTTCGCCGTAGATAATGTCGAATTCGGCTTCGCGGAACGGCGGCGCCATCTTGTTCTTGACGATCTTGATCTTGGTCCGGTTGCCGGTCACCGTTTCGCCGTCCTTGATGGCCGCGATCCGGCGGATGTCGGCACGCACGCTGGAGTAGAACTTGAGTGCGCGGCCGCCGGTGGTGGTTTCCGGATTCCCGAACATCACGCCGATCTTCTCGCGGATCTGGTTGATGAAGATCAGGCAGGTATTGGACTTCGAAACGATGCCGGTGAGCTTGCGCATGGCCTGGGACATCAAGCGCGCGTGCACGCCCATGAAGCTATCTCCCATCTCGCCGTCGAGTTCGGCCTTGGGCACCAGCGCAGCCACCGAATCCACCACCAGCACGTCGATCGACCCGGAGGTGATCAGCGCATTGGTGATCTCCAGCGCCTGTTCTCCATAGTCCGGTTGCGAGACCAGCAGATTGTCCACATCGACGCCCAGTTTGCGGGCGTAGACCGGATCGAGCGCATGCTCGACATCGATATAGGCAGCCATGCCGCCAGCCTTCTGCGCTTCCGCGACCACCTGCAGCGCAAGGGTCGTTTTGCCCGAAGATTCCGGGCCGAAGATTTCAGAGATGCGCCCGCGCGGGAAACCGCCGATGCCGAGCGCGGCATCCACTGAAATCGATCCCGTGGAAATGGTGGGAACGGCCTGCACGGCCTGCGCACCCAGGCGAATCACGGAGCCTTTACCGAACTGTTTCTCGATTTGGCCCAGGGTCGCACCCAGGGCGCGCGCTCGTTCTTTGTCGTCGATCATGGGTTCCTCGCGATCTTCGGGGGAAACCCAATTATAACCCGAGGACTAAAACAATTCACCAGGTTATTGTTGCGCGGCGGAATCCTGAGAAACTGGCTGCACCCGGCTGATCTGCTGATCCAGCTGGCCCAGCGTCTTTTCCACCGAAGCTTTGTCGGATGCGTTGGGCGCAGCCTTCAGGTACGCTCGAAAGCTTTGCGCGGCCGCCGTCCAGTCCTGCTTCTGCACCAGAATCGCGCCGAGCAGGTAGTGGGTTTTCGGATTGGTTTGTCTCCGGTCCGCTTCTACAGCCTGGTGCGCGCTTTTTTCGGCGGCCTCATACTCCTTCATTTGGAGATGTCCCAGGGCGTTGAAATAGTAGGCTGCCGGGAACTCGAAGGGATCCAGGCGCAGCAGCTGATCGGTATTTTCCACCAGCTCCTTCCAGTTCTGCTCCTGTAACGCCATCTGGTAGAGCTGCTGGTAGGGATACACAAACTTCCCATCCGCCGCCAGGGCGTTCGCGTAGGCCTCGCGGGCCTCGGTCTTGTGTTCCCGCCGTTCCAGTGCCTTGCCGAGTTCCAGCCACGCGGCGGCGTACCTGGGGTAGATTCCCACGGCCTTGCGAAATTCCTGCTCGGCCTGATCGGGCTTGTTCTTCTTTACTGCCTCCAGCCCCTTTTCGTACGATTTCCGGGCGTCTTTCGGCGCCTGACTGGAGGTGGCGCTGGCGGTCAATCCCTGGATTTTGGCCATTGGATAAAGAATGATGGCTCCCACATCGGGAGAATCCAGCATGCGGCGTCCGGCCAGCGAAATGGTATCGGAACGATATCCGGGCAGGCGGGCGCGCAGCTCGCAATCCCAGTACGCCGAGTCCTGGGACGCACCCCCGAACGCTCCGCCTCTATCGGTGGGGTTGCCGGTATTGAATCCGCCGGGCTGTGTGAGATCCGAGAAAACACTGGTGCTGGCGTCCGCAAAGATGCCCGGGTTCTGCCCCAGGTTGAAGCTGAAATGGCCTTTCGAATCGGTATAGCCCTCCGGCCGGATGGAACTGGCCGAGCAAACGCGCTCGATGGTGACCGGCTCCGGCAGTTCGCTTCCGTCATACATCATGACCCTTCCCGATATCCAAATCGGGCGAGGAAGCTGCGGTTGAGGCTGAGTCGGCGTTTGGGTGGTAGGACGAGGAGTCGTCGTGGGAGCCGGGGTCGGAGTGGTGGTGCCTCCCCTCCCGGGTGCGGTTGAGGTTCCGCCTGTTTGCCCTGTCTGCTGGGCGATGACACTGGAAACCGCCAGGCTCACGGCTGCCATCCCCAACATTGCCGGCCAAATTCGCATAACGGCGGTCTCCTGCTCTGATGGGATTATACTCCCAAACAAATCCGGGAGCGTCCGAACAGACCCCGCAAAAACACGAAGGCCGGATCGCGTGTCTCGCGATCCGGCCTCAAACAGGTTTCAGCGCACCTGATGGCTTAGTCTTTCTAGGCCACCTGCGGCGTCCTGTGTCGGGCCAGAATGGAATTCATCCGGTCCTTCAGGTGCAGTTTTTGTTTCTTCAGGCGAATCTCCTCAGCTTCGTCTTCCAAGGTCAAATGCTCCTTAGCTTCGAGCTGTTCCAGTTGTTTATGGAACCGGGCATGCTCTTCGGCCAGGGTACGAAATTGCTGATCGGTCGCCATCAGATGCGCTTTCAGCTCTTCGTTATGTTGCTCCATCAGTGACACCTCTCCTTCTTGAATGGTGGAAGCGCCGCCCGTTGGGGGGCGCGCGAGGGCCACGCCGAGTCTGTTGGAAATGTATGATTTGGCTCGGTGGGTCTGGCGAAAACTACTCTCATTCGATCACTTGCAGCCGGGCATGCGCCCAACTGCACCACGACAATATCATGAAAAGAATCTCATGACAATAGCCTCTTCGGCGGGCTCCCGGTAGTAGCCGGGACGCCGGCCGCGGCCCTCGAATCCCGCGGATTCGTACAGGCGGAGAGCAGCCGCGTTGGAAGCGCGGACCTCCAGGAACCATCGGCCAGGACCACGGGCCAGCTCAGAGGCCAGCAGCGCCCGGGCGATGCCTTTCCGGCGTTGCGCTGGATCCACGGCCACGTTCAGAATCTCGCGCTCATCCGGCGCTACCCTCCGCGAGACCAGGAATCCGGTCACGCGGCCTTGCTCCACCGCCACCGCGCAGTCATACTCCAGGTAGCCGCCCGGATCCCACTGGGATGCTTGGGGTGAAGCGGCCTGGATGGCGGCGATTGCCGCCAGATCCTCCAGCGTCGCGGCACGAATATTCATTTCGATACCGTCCATCGGAGTAAACCCACCCCCACCAGCGGCATCGCCGACAGCAGGACGCACACCGGCGCGAAGCCCACGC
>DATIRX010000268.1:0-11415 GCA_035469225.1 Bryobacteraceae bacterium | reverse complement strand
CGAAGGCCGCAGCATCCGGCGGGACAGCTTCGAATTTCAGATGCTGTACGGGATCCGGCGCGATCTGCAACAACAGCTGATCGGGCAGGGATTCCGGTTGCGGCTGTACGTTCCGTATGGCACCGAATGGTATCCGTATTTCATGCGGCGGCTGGCGGAGCGTCCGGCGAATTTGTGGTTCGTGGTGCGGAACTTGCTGAAGTGATGTGGGCCCCCGCCCTCAAAGGCGGGGCGGGGTCGTGGTGCGGAATCTATTGAGGTGATTCGTCTTCGAGGGGCACCTGGCCGGTGATGCGAATCCCGAACGCGTCCAGGCCCGGCAGCTTGCGCGCGCGGTTGGTCAGGATGCGGATGGTAGACAAGCCCAGGTCCGCCAGAATCTGCGCGCCGATGCCGAATTCCTGCAAAGGGCGGGGAGAACCATCGGGCAGGGGGATGTGCTTGCGCTCGCCCCATCCGGACTGGTGCAGGTAGACCAGCACGCCTTCCCCTTCGGCGGTGATGCGTTTGAGGGACGCGCGCAGCATCGCGCCGCAATTGCAGGCGGTGGATCCGAACACATCGCCCAGCACGCAGCGGGAATGCATCCGCACCAGGACGTTCTCTCTGCCGCGAACATCGCCGTGAACCAGCGCGAGGTGCGCCTCGTCGTTGACGGTGCTCCCGAAGGTGACGGTCTTGAAGCTGCCGAATTCGGTGTCCAGGCAACCCTCGGCTCGGCGCTGGATCAGATTCTCGGTGTGATGCCGATGGCGGATCAGGCTGGCGACCGAGATCATCTTGAGATGGTGGCGCTCGCAGAACTGCACGAGCTGCGGGACGCGCGCCATGCTCCCGTCGTCATTCATGATTTCGCAGATGACGCCGCCGGGCTCCAGGCCGGCCATACGCGCCAGATCGACCGCGGCTTCGGTCTGGCCGGCGCGGACCAGAACCCCGCCTTCGCGGGCGCGCAGCGGAAAGACATGTCCGGGCCGCGCCAGATCGGAGGGCCTGGTGGCGGAGCTCATGGCGACGCGAATGGTATGCGCGCGGTCGGGCGCGGAGATGCCGGTGGTGACTCCCTCGGCGGCGTCGATGGATTCGCAGAAGGCCGTGCCGAAGCGCGACGTGTTCATGGGGGAGACCAGGGGCAAATGAAGCTGGTCGCAGCGTTCCGGCGACAGGGCCAGGCAGATCAGCCCGCGCCCGTGCACCGCCATGAAGTTGATGGCTTCGGGCGTGACGAACTGGGCAGCCATGGTGAGGTCGCCCTCGTTTTCGCGGTCTTCGTCATCGACTACGACCAGCATGCGGCCGGCGCGGATTTCCTCGATCGCCTCGGCGATAGTGGCGAATGGCATGGGGGCTCGTCTTCAGGATAGCGTGCCGTGTGACGCGGGCATGCGTCACGTCGGGTAACGTCAGAGAAGGACGCTTGCAACGCGAAGGCCAGGCGGCCAGCGTTGGCCGCGCCATGCGTATGCTTATAAGAGCGGCAGTCGGGCTTAAGGACCGGCGGTAGACTTGAAGCCGATTCGGCGTTAAGCTATTGTGCACGGTCGTGTTAAGGTGATTTGCAACTCAAATTGGCTTACTCCTGAGAAACTTCCGGGTGGAGGGAAAGTGCTGAAATCTGCGATCACCGTATTTGCCCTGATGGGTCTATTCTCGGCCCGGGCGGGGGCAACTCTCATCATTTCTCAGATTACGGGTGGTTCTGCCAGCTTGAGCGGGGGTGTAGGCAGCTTTGCGTTAACCGGTCCCAATGCCAGTTTTTCGGGCACGGGGCCGAGCACTTCGGGGCCATGCACCTACCTTCCTTGTTCGCCCGGCAGCACTCAAGGAGGTACCTCGTTCTCCAGTGAGGATAGAGGACTCTCGGGGGCAGTGGCTGCGGGAGGTGTGTCCTTTACCTACGTTGCGTCACCGGGGTCGCCATGGGGCGGAGGAGTGGATTTTAATTTCGGTTTCACGATACCCAATTTCGGTGCGGTTGCCCCTGATGCCCTGACATTTACTGTCCCATTCACTGCCAGCGGGGGGTTTAATTCACCACCGAATCTGCCGCCGTTTGATCCACAAGGCTTCACCTTGTTAGTGAATGGGGCGGGTATTGCGACCATCAACCTGCACAGGTTGTCATCTCCTTCTGTTGCCCCACAATACGGGCTGCAAAGCGCGGAGTTCGCATTCGTCGCGGTTCCGGAACCGTCGGGCGTTCGGTTCACCGCTTTCGGACTGCTTGGATTGAGCTTGGCCCTCCTAAAACGCGGGTACCTATCCAGTTGATTGCCGCTCGATTCCCGTGATAGGAGCTCGACCGCTGCAATATCGTTCTGGGTTGTGAGCCTGCGCGAGGACCGAGCAAAGCTCCGCCGCGTGTGGGAACCGGATCCTCCGGGTCGTAAACGTAAGCGTCGGGCGCCTCGTTCGAGTTTGGCGGCTCGGTCCCGAGGACGCCGTCGCGGTGGAGAAAATACGAAGTCGGCACGGCCCGGGACGCAGTCCCAGAAGCGATTGCGAGAAACGGCGCCGGTTCATTTCTACAATCCCAGCTGGCGGTCCAGGTCGGCGGTGGCCTGCGGCAGGCGTTCGGGATTTCGTAACAGATTCCGAAGGCCATTGCCGCTCGATTCCCGCGATAAGAGCTCGACCGCAGCCAGCGACAGAGCGTAAGCTTCGGCCGCATGCTGGGCGTCCATGCGCGACCAGTCCTGCTTGAGGTTGCTGAGACGCGGCAGCTTTCCCTGGCCGGCCAGATCGGCCAGCTTCTTCATCTGGGCCGCGCTGAGTGTATCGCCGGAAAGCTTTTGGGCGATTCCTTCCTGCAGCCAGGAAGGCCAGTGTCCCAGCATGGTCAGGCAGGCGTGGGCGGTTTCATGCGCTAAAGAACGGAGCAGCGTGGCATCCACCACGCGGGGATCGAACATCGGTACGCGAATCTTTCCGTCGAACTGGCCGCCGTTCCACTCCACGGTATCGGTGGACCTGCGATACGCCTCTTTGCTCTGCACGATGGCAATGACGCGCTCCTCGGCGCGGCAGCCCAGCTCCTGGGAAATGCGCGTGAACTCCTGGTCGAGAATCGCGGTCATCTGGCGGGCCGTCTCGGCGGGAATCGCCGAGCCTTCGTAACGCAGCAGCACTCTCATCCCGTAGAGACGGTCGCCACTCTGGTCGCTTTGGGTTTCGCGCTCCACCTGGCGGTACAACTTCTCCACTTCGGGAATGGGCGCCATATCGAGCGACGCCTGGAGGTATTCCAGAGCCAGCCGCGCGTCGTCGGAACGCCAGGCGGCCACGCCGGCCAGAGCCAGCAGCGTGGCGTCGCGATGGATCTTCAGCTGGGGTTGGAGCAGTTCCAAAGCCTTTTGGGGACGGCTCGCGTCGATCAGATTGACCGCCTGCTGCGCCACCGCATCTGCGCCGCGCAGAGTTCCACCGCGCAGAGACGGCAAGGCTGCGGAGGATCGGATGGACTCCACAACGGTCGCCGCATCCAGCCAAACGGCCTGGCGGCGAGCCTGGTCGAAGTCTTCCAAACCTGCGATCGCGCTGGAGGGGAGATAGCCTTCTAACGTTTTGCCGGCCACCTCCACGGAAACCTTGTAACAGGGCTGGCTTTCGCCGGAGATCGAATAGCGAATCGTCACGGGCGCGCCCGTGGGCAATGCGGTCGAGCCGGAAGCATCCGCGGCGCAGCCGGAACGAAGCACGATTGGGCCCCCCGTCCCGTCTTCTTTCACAGTGGCAGCGGCCAACAGGAAAAGGAACAGGACGACGGGCATAGTTCGAGCTTACGGAGCAAACGGCCGGAATGCCCTCCGCTAAACACCGTAAGCGGACCTCAGGTGTTTTCGCCAAAAGGGGGGAAGGCCGTCGCGAATCAAGCGTGTGAAGGCGGCTGATACAAAGGCGGATACGCGGCCACCTGAGGGAGTCATAGTACTCCAGCTATCCCAAGTACTTTAGAAATCACCGTCCTGAGGAGATTTCACCGGCCGCATTAGGTTTAACCCCGATTCTTTCGCAAACAGGCCGATGATACTTTGGACTTGGCGACAGGGACTTGTCGGCACCACTAGGGAGAGGAGAAAAACTTAAATGAAGAACTTGCTTCTGCAGCTGAAGATTTGGAAGGATCAGCGCGGCCAGGACCTCATCGAATACGCTTTGATGGCCGGTTTTGTGGCCGTGGCGGCGGGCGCGATCATGCCGGGCGTGGCGACCAGCCTCAGCCAGATTTTTTCGAAGGTTGGGTCGGTTCTCAGTTCCGCAAACGCCAGCTAATCGTTGCTTCTAGCCCGGCGGAGAGCGTGCGGGTATGGGCGCCTGTTCTCTAACGGCATTCCGCGAAATCAGTCAAGAAGGAGAAATAATCAACCATGAAGAATTTGCTTCTGAAGCTCAAGATTTGGAAAGATCAAAGCGGCCAGGACCTCATCGAGTACGCCTTGATGGCGGGTTTTGTCGCCGTCGCGGCCGGCGCAGTCATGCCGGGCGTGGCGACCAGCCTCAGCCAGATCTTTTCGAAGGTCGCGTCGGTGATGAGCCAGGCTAACGCGAGCTAATCCTAACCATTTTGCCCTGCGGGAGCGGGCGGACTCGGTTCGTCTGCTCTCCGAAGGTTTTCCCCGCCTTATTCCTCCTCCCCGTCAGTGTAACTGCTGCTTTAATTCCAAATATTTCGGAAACAAGAGCGATTGGAGCAGTGGATCGCCTTCCAAGCCTGGCAGCGGCCACAATTCCAGGAGTTTCCTGGCCTCGTCCTTTTGTCCGGCCTGGGCTAACGCGGCTGCATAAAGGACGCGAGTAATCCCATCTGAAGCGGGCGGAGTTCGTTCATAGAGCGGCTTGAGCCTGTCGGGATCGGCCGGAAGCTTGGAGAGATCCTTCCACAGGGCCACTTGGGCACTCGCCAGCTGTGCCGCGGGATCCGGCCCGGTCACATTCGCGAGCCGGCTCAGGGCTGCGGCTGGACGCCCGGTGGCGTATTCCCACACGGCTTGCCGCCACGCCAGCAGCGGATCTTTCTGTTGGCTGCGAAAAGCCACGTACTGGGCGAAGTGCTGATCGGCTCCGGCCAGATCGCCTTGCAGCCAGCGGGCATAGGCGGCTTTGAGAAGATCCCCTCCGTAAAGCAGAGCGCTGCTCTTGGCGTGCGCTTTCAGGAAGTATGTCTCGGCTTCGGCGAACTTGCCGCGAGAGAAGAAGGCCTCCCCGGCCGAATCCAGCGCGTTCGCCGCGTGCGCCGGATCGCTGCCGTATCGCTCGAATGATTTTCGCGCCGATTCGAGATCGCCCGCGAAAGCCTGGGCGTACCCCAGCAGGTTCCAGGATTCGACATCCTCCGGCTCGATTCGAAGCACGTCCTGGTAGAATTGCGCGGCCTGCGAGAACCGGCGCGCATTCATTTCCTGGTTGGCAAGCTGGCGCAGGAGCGCACTATCGTTGGGCATGAGCCGCGCCAACGCGTCTACGGCTCGCTGTCGAGCCGCGTCATCCCGCCGCAGGGTAGCCGATGCGAGCTCCAGACGCGCGCGGTCGATGGGCGATTTCAGGGCGGGCCGGGCGAGCGCGCGCTGCACGATTTCAGATGCCTGCTGGGCGTCTCCGGCCGCGGACCGGGCTTCCACCCATCCCAGCCAGGCCGCTCCGAAATCCTGGTCGAGCTGGACCGCGCTCTGGTAGTCGCCGTGGCCCCAGGCGGCGAGCGCTTCGGCGTTGGCGGTAGAAAACGGATGGGCCGCCGGGTCGATTTCCTTCGCCAGCCGGTCGAAGACAGGCAGCGCGGCGCCGTCGCCGGCCACGGTCTGCAGCGTCTTATGCGTCCGGGCATCTTCCACCACAAACTCGAAATGCAGGGTACTTTGGCCAGCCCCGGGGCGCTTTTCGAAATAACCATGCACCAGTTTGGTGGCGCTGATCGCGTATGCGTCGCGTATTGCGCCGACCAGGAGGGGGACGGTTGCGGCAGTGCCTCCCAGAAGTTGATCGGTCACGATGCGAGGTCCGGCTGCGGCGATCCAGTCCAGACTCTGGTCGCCAGAAAGATTTTCGAAGGGCAGGAATGCCACGCGCTCCACCGGATTTCGAGCCCGGGAGCAAGCGGCGCTTAGGGCTAGCAGGAAAACGAGCGAGAGACGAATACGCTGCTTCAGAGGACCTTATACTCCGCGGCCAGGATCTGCTGGAACTCCACATTGTCCTGCAACGAAGAGAATTCCGGGTCAGCCTTGAACTTATCCCGCTCCTTAAAACCGTTCTCGAGCGCCTTGCGGACGTATTGCAGCGTCCGATCGGTCATGCCCGCTTTTGCGCAGGTCTTGGCCAACAGGTAGAAATAGCCGGCGCGCTCCTCAATCGTGCGCTCCTGCACCATCACGCCCTGGCTGCTGTGCTGCTCGAAAATATTGGGGTCGAGCGCGAAAGCCTGGACATAGGCTTGCATGGCCTCTTCCACCTGCTTGCGCGCGTAGTACGCCGTTCCCAGATTGCTGAGAACCGATGCGGAGTTGGGCGCGACGCGCAGCGCGTTCTTGTACTGATTAATCGCGCGGCGGTAGGACTTCTTGGCGTAATACACGGTTCCCAGGTTGTTGATGGCTTCCGGATAGTTGGGCTTAAGCTTAATCGCCTTTCGGTAGTACTTCTCGGCGTTGTTGAGATCCTGCAGCTGGTGGTAAGCGATGCCGGTTTTGTTGGCCAGGATGGCACTCTTTTCCGCTTCGGGCTTATAGAAATCGATGGCCTCGCGGAACATCTTGCGGGCCATCATGATATCGCCGCGCAGCTCCGGCGTCAGGGCCGGATTGGGAGGCGGGACCTGGGTAGACGGGCGGAACCCGTCCGAGTTCGTCTGCAGAGTGGGCGGCGTCTGAAACGCCAAGCCAGCGCCCAAAGCCAGCAAGGAGACGAAAGACATCATAATATGAGCCTCCTCCGTTATCTTCACTGTATCATCGGCGGCGGTCCAACGGGCCTGGAGGGCGAATGCGCGCAAACTTTCATGCGCAGGCTCAAGCCGGGTGCGCTAGGGTATAGAAATGACGGAGGTCCGGAACCCTTTTGCGGATCCACTGCGTTTTGAACGGCGTGTACCCGAGTGCGCCATCGTAATCTTCGGCGCCAGCGGCGATTTGGCCCGCCGCAAGCTGCTGCCGGCCCTCTACCGCCTGGCGCACGACCGCCGTCTTCCCGCGTCTTTTGCGATCGTCGGCACCTCACGCACGCCTTTAAGCGATGACGAATATCGCCAGCGCATGCTGGAGGCGGTGAAGGAGTTCAGCGAAGACGGCGAGATGGACGCGGACCTGTGGAAGCGTTTCGCGGCCAACCTCTACTATGTGCCGGGCAATGTGAGCGGAGGGCAGCTTTATGCGGCGTTGCGGGAAAAGGTCGACGCCATCGGGCAGGCCAACGTCCTGTTCTATCTTTCCACGCAGCCCAGTTACTACGCCCCGATTGTGGACCAGATCGGCCATTCCCATCTGGCCGCGGCTCCGCCCGGAGCGTGGCGCCGTTTAATTGTCGAGAAGCCGTTCGGTCACGATCTTCAGAGCGCGCAGGAACTGAACGCGCGCATCCACGCGGTTTTTCGCGAGGAGGATACCTACCGGATCGATCATTATCTGGGTAAGGAAACCGTGCAGAACATCCTGGCTCTGCGCTTCGGGAACGGAATTTTCGAGCCGCTGTGGAACCGGCGCTACGTTAACCACGTGCAAATCACCGCGGCGGAGTCGATTGGAGTGGAGGGACGGGGCGCCTATTATCAGGAAGCCGGCGCGCTGCGCGATATGATCCAGAATCACCTGCTGCAGGTGATGGCGACGGTGGCCATGGAGCCATCCGCGGTGTTCGAGCCCAATTCGGTCCGGGACGAGCGAGCCAAGCTTCTGCGGTCCATCAAGATCATGCGCCCCGAAGAAGTGGATCAGTATGCCGTGGCCGGGCAGTATAAAGGATTCCGCCAGGAACCTGGCGTCGATCCGGACGCACAGACCGATACGTATGCCGCGGGCACTTTTTTCGTGGACAACTGGCGCTGGGCAGGCGTGCCGTTCTTCATCCGGAGCGGCAAGAAACTCCCCCGGCGGGTGACCGATATCGCCATTCAGTACAACTCGGCTCCCCTGGCTCTGTTCAGCTCCGGGGACGGGGCGCAGGCCGCCCGGCCGAACCTGCTGATCCTGCGCATCCAGCCGGAGGAAGGTATTTCTCTGCTCTTCCTGTCCAAAGAGCCGGGCAGTGGAATGCGGCTTCGCCCGGTTTCCATGGACTTCAACTATGGGACTAGCTTTGGCGAGCGATCTCCTTCTGCATACGAGACTTTACTGGTTGACGCAATGACCGGCGACCCGACCCTCTATACCCGGCAAGACATGGTCGAAGCCAGCTGGCGGGTGATTCAGCCGATCCAGGAGAACTGGAGCAACCGCCGTTTCGATTTTCCGAATTACGAACCTGGGTCGTGGGGTCCGGCGGAGGCCGACGCGATGATCGCAAAGCTGGGACGGCAGTGGCGCAATAGCTAGGGCAGGAATTTATGGGTACCGCGACGCTTCAGCCCGAACGAATTCTCAAGGATCTGCACCAGCTGTGGGCCCAGATGGCCCACGACCAGGCCGAATCCGGCGGCGTCCTGCGGGCCTGCGCCATGACGCTGGTGGTGGTGGCCGAAGACAGTTCCGACGCCGACAAGATCCGCCAGACCGTGGGCGTGCTGATGCACAATCATCCCAGTCGCGCGGTGATCGTGCGTCCGGGAGGTGAAGGCGCGGTTCTGGATGCGCGCATCTTTGCGGAGTGCTGGAAGCCGTTCGGAAAAGCGCAGCAGATCTGCGCGGAAGGCATCGAGATTACCTCCTTGCAGAGCGGACTTACGGAAGTCGCTAAGTTTTTGGTGCCGCTGCGGGTCCCGGATCTTCCGGTGGTGCTGTGGTGCCGGGGAGCGAAGGCGCTCGGGCCGGGGAGCTTAGAACCGCTCTTTTCCCTGGCTGACAAAATCATCTTTGATTCTTTGAACGTCGCCGACGCGGATAGCGCGCTGCAGTTCTTGCGCCGGCTCCGGAAGAGCGGGAGTCGCGTAGCCGACCTGCACTGGACCCGGCTTACGGGCTGGCGGGAAGTATTGGCGCATCTGTTCGACGACGGGGCTCTGGAGCCGCAGCAGGTGACTGCGGCGCAGGTAACCTTCGGGGGACCCCGCGTCACCACCTGCGCCCGTTACTTCGCGGCTTGGATCCGGGCGGCGTTGCCCGCGGCGCGCGTGACCATCGAATCACGCTCGCATGGATTAAACGCCGCAGAGGATGGTCCGCCGGGGCTGCGCTCGGTGAAGCTGTCTACGCCTTCAGACAGTCTGGTCATCGAGCGCGGCAGCGATCATTTCGTCGAAGTATCCGGATGCGGCCGGCATTACCGGTCGATGCTGCCATCCACATCAGAAGAGGCGTTGATGCAAGAGGAACTGGGTATCCTCGGCCCGGACCCGGTCTACGAGCGCGCTCTTACGGCCTGAGCCCGAATTTATGAGCAATGTCCGCCGGTATCCCGATCCCGTTGCCGCGGCCGAAGCGTGCGGCCGGCGCGTCATGGATCTGCTTGGGCAGACGCTTAACACAGGCGAGTGGGCTACGCTGGCGATTTCAGGAGGGTCCTCGCCGCGGCCGATGTTTGCATTGTTCGCCAGCAGCAGCTTTCCATGGAAGAGGGTGCACGTGTTCTGGGCGGATGAGCGCTACGTTCCGCCGCACGATCTGCAGAGCAACTACCGTCTGGCGAATGAAGTCTGGCTGCTTCCGGCCAAGGTTCCCCTGGCTAACATTCATCGGGTGCCCACGGAACTGGAGCCGCACGAAGCCGCGCATGAGTATGCCGAGAACATCAGAGCGTTGTTCGGGGTGAGACCCGGAGCGCTGCCGCGGCTGGACGTGATCCACCGCGGCATGGGTCCGGACGCGCACACGGCTAGCCTGTTTCCCGGAGAGCCGCTGATCGAACATCGCGAAGGGGAGGAAAACATTGCTGCCGCGGTGTGGGTGGAGAAGATGCATCAATGGCGCATCACGCTGCTTCCGGCGGTGCTCGAGGCGGCGCGCCACACGGTGATTCTGGCGGCGGGCGAAGATAAGGCCGAGGCGCTCCGGGCGGTCCTGGAGGGACCCTACGAGCCCATGAAGTTCCCGGCGCAAATTGCGGCTCAGCAGGCAACCTGGTTCATAGACCAGGCCGCCGGTGCGTGGATGCCGGAGGCGACACAGGAGACGGCATGACTCTCACGCGCCGGGCGCTTCTTCGCGCCACCACCGTGCCTCTGCTGGGCGCGCTGCCGTTTTCGAGAACGGCGGAGCAGACTGCGCCCGATCCGGTGCGCACTCGTCTGATTCTGGGCGGCGACGTGATGCTATCGCGCCATGTCGGCCGCGTGGCGCGCGCGCGGCACGATCCGGCTTTCCCGCTGCGCGACCTTGCTCCGGTGTTACGGTCCGCCGATATTGCTTTCGTGAATCTGGAATCGCCCTTTTCGGACCACGGGCCGGTGGTGGAGCGCGGGATGATCTTCAAGGCGGAGCCCGAGATGATCGCGGCACTTGAAGTGGCCGGCATCGATGTGGTCTCGACGGCCAACAACCACGCCCGTGATCAGGGATCCCACGGCGTCGAGTTCACCCTGGATTGGCTGGTCCGCCACCAGATTGCGGCCGCCGGGACGGGGAAAACGGCGGAGGCGGCCCACGCGGGCGCGGTGATCGAGCGCAACGGAGTGCGCTTCGGGTTCCTGGCGTATACCTACGATCAATCCAACGGAAATCATTCCGACACCGATGACCGCGTGTCCGTGATGGATCCGACCGGCTTGCGACGGGATTTGGCGGCGATGGCGGATCGCGCCGATGTGCTGGTGGTCTCCATGCATGCGGGAACGGAATACGCGAGCAAACCCAACGCGCAGCAGGTGGCCTTCGCACAGGCGGCCATCGACGGGGGCGCGCGCGTGGTGGTGGGCCACCATCCGCACGTCACCCAGCCCTGGGAACGGCGCGGCCAGGGCGTGATCTTCTATTCGCTCGGCAATCTGGTATTCGACCAGTTCCAGCGAATCGAAACACAGCGCGGCGCCCTGGCGGAAGTGGTGTTCGAAGGACCGAAACTGGTCCGCGCCGGGCTGCTGGCCGTCAAAATCATCGATACGGTCCCGCGACTAGTTTCCAGTGGGCCAGCGGCAGAATAAGCAATCCAAGCCCGACCAGCAGCATGGTACGGGGTTCCGGTACCGATGCCAGAGAGTACGCTTCAAAGTCGGGCAGCACCATGGTCGGGTTGCCACCCGAATTGCGGACGTACAGGGGGGCGGTAATAGGGGTGTCGCTGACGATGCCGAAGAACTGCACGTCGGCAGGCGATGTGTTGGTAACGGTGAAGTCGGTG
>DATIRX010000267.1:0-2527 GCA_035469225.1 Bryobacteraceae bacterium | reverse complement strand
CGGCGGGAACAAAATCCTGTCCTACCTGGCGCAGGATTGGACCTACGGCGTGTATCTCCAATATGGGAGCGGCACTCCCATCCCCGTTCCCTCCGCCAACAGCAGTCTCAACAACTACCTGTTCCAGGGGGCCAGCTTCGCCAATCGGGTGCCCGGCCAGCCGCTTTTTACAACGGATCTGAACTGCCACTGCTACGATCCGAACGGGACCTTCGTGCTGAATCCGAAGGCGTGGGTCGATCCGCCTATCGGCCAGTTCGGCGCTTCGGCCGCGTACTACAGCGATTACCGCACGCAGCGCCGTCCGATCGAAAACATGAACCTCGGACGGACCTTCCAGATCCGGGAAAAAATGAGTTTCAACATCCGGATGGAGCTGACCAACGTGTTCAATCGCGGGTTCTGGAGCGACCCAACCGCGAACAGCGCCGCCGCGAGTCAGACCAGGCTCCCGAACGGCACAACGTCGGCGGGCTTCGGCAGAATCAATACCACCACGCCGACCGCGTTTGGCAGCGTGGCAAACCTGTTGCCGCGGCAGGGCGTGATTGTCGGGCGATTTACGTTCTAAGGTAGAACCGACGGAATAAAGCGGGCACGCGACACCTGTGTCGCGTGCTCGTTTTGTTATACAGCATTTACCCGCCGGCAGGCTATCTTTCGGCTAGTTGTATTGACCGGGAAGGCGCTCAGGTTTACAATCCTTGGAGCGATTGAGGGTTTCTTCCTCCGAGAACCTTCAAAACCGACGGGGATTGAGCGGCGGTCCGCATCGAAGACCGCCGATCCCCGCAAATTCCCTGAGTGGATAACTCCATCGCGACGTGATCGCGCCACGGCGGGTGTGTTACACTCCGACGCAATGCCTCCAGACGCTCCCCTGGCGCCTATCGAGGCTTCGGTGGCCGATCGCACCAGGCGGCGCGTGAATCGCCGCTTGATGCCGTTTCTTTTTCTGCTGTACATCGTGGCCAACCTGGACCGCGGAAACGTCGCGTTCGCGGGTCTCCAAATGGGCCGCGACCTGCGTTTCTCCGATGCTGTATTCGGCTTGGGCGGCGGCATCTTCTTTCTGGGCTACTTCCTGCTGGAGATCCCCGGAACCGTGCTGGTGGAGGTCTGGAGCGCCCGCAAGTGGATCGCGCGGATCATGCTCAGTTGGGGCCTGGTCGCTGCGGCGACTGCCTGGGTCGAGACCCCTCAACAGTTTTACGGAGTGCGCTTTCTGCTGGGACTTGCCGAGGCCGGCTTCTTCCCCGGAATGATCGTCTATCTGAGCCACTGGTATCCCGCCCGCGATCGCAGCAAGGCGGTCGCCATGCTGATGGCGGCCATTCCGGCATCGCAGGTGCTGGGCGGACCGCTGGCCGCCGTGCTGCTGCGGGTGAACTGGATGGGATTCGCCGGCTGGCGCTGGCTGCTGGTGCTGGAAGGAGTCCCGGCGGTGATTCTGGGCGTCGTGACCCTGTTCTATCTCACCGATCGCCCGCAGCAGGCCCGCTGGCTCAAAGACGATGAGCGGGACTGGCTGGTGGCCGAATTGGATGCCGAAAAAGCGGCCAAACCCGAGCATGTCTCCATTTGGAAAGCCCTGAGGAATCCGGATATTCTGCTGCTCACGGCGATCCTGTTCTTCGGGCTCACCCCGAACTATGGATTGAGCCTGTGGCTCCCCCAAGTCGTCCAGCGCCTGTCGCAGCGAGGCGTCTCGGAAGTGAGCCTGCTGTCGGCCGTGCCGTATCTGCTGGCGATTCCCCTGATGCTGCTCACCGGCTGGCATTCCGACCGCTCGGGAGAGCGAAGATGGCACACGGCAATTCCGCGATTCCTTTCGGGTGCGGCGCTGGTGGTCTTCTATTTCGCCAGTGACCAAGTTTGGCTAAGCCTGGCGATGCTGACAGTTGCTACGGCCGGATTCTATTGCGCACATCCCGGATTCTGGCCGCTGCCGACGCGCCTGCTGGGGTCGACGGCCGCCGCGGCCGCCATCGGCATGATCAACTCGCTGGGCAATCTGGGGGGATTCGTGGGCCCTTACGCCATCGGCTTCCTGAGCGGCCGCACGGGCAGCTTCGGGCTGCCGCTGCTGGCCATGGCCGCATCGGCAATCGTTTCGGGGCTATTGGTGCTGCGGTTACGTCTGAGAGGCGGGGCTGGCTCGAAAGCCGGATAGCCCCGTCCGTCAGGGCGGGGGACTGTTTCAGCCGCTCATCGCGGACAGGAACTGCTGGTTGCTGCCGGTCTTCGACAGCTTGTCGATCAGCAGCTCCATGCTCTCCACAGGCGACAGCGGGTTGAGCACTTTACGGAGCACCCACACGCGATTCAGCTCTTCCTTGGGCAGCAGCAGCTCTTCCTTGCGGGTGCCCGACTTGCTGATATCGATGGCCGGGAACACGCGCTTATCCATCAGCTTCCGATCCAGATGGATTTCCATGTTGCCGGTGCCCTTGAACTCTTCGAAAATCACGTCGTCCATGCGGCTGCCGGTATCGACCAGGGCCGACGCGACGATGGTCAGCGATCC
>DATIRX010000266.1:0-7486 GCA_035469225.1 Bryobacteraceae bacterium | reverse complement strand
TCCTGGATCTGACTCCAGCCAGCCCCTGGCTGCTGGGCGCTCCACCCAGTATGCGTTTGCTGGCCGAGCCGCAGCCTCCTGCGATCGCCGAAGAGTTTCCAACGCGCCAGGTATTCAAGCCGCAGGCGGCGGCGCCCTGGGCATCCCCTAAGGCGGTATCGAGCAAGCCGGCCGAAGCCGAGGTAGCTGCCCCCAGTCCGGTTCAACTTCCCGAACAGCCGGGTCGCTCCGCAGCACCCGCACTGGCAAAGTTCCAAAGTTACTTCGAAGCCGCGGACCGTCTGATGGGTCTGGCAGTGTCCGAGGCGAAACCGGCAGCGACGGCGGGCGAACCGAGGATCACCCTGCCGGGGCCAGCCCTTCCACGCGAGCTTCTGTCCCTGCAAGCCGCGGGTCTGGTTCCGATCGGGGTGACCCGGCGGGGCGCAGGATCAGGGACTCACGTGTGGACGGCAAGACTGGCGGTCACGGCGATCCTGGTCACGGCGGGCCTGGCCGCGACGTATCGAGTGATGCCTGGCCCATCGGCCAACGCGGTGGCCGCCCCGGTTGCAGCACCGCCGCAGGAACAAGCCCCGGTAAAGCGTCCCGACGATTCTCATTCGCTGGCGCGGTTCGTGGAAGTCAGCGGCATTCGTTTCGTGGAACTGAACAAGAAGCCGCAGATACATTACCTGGTGGTGAATCATTCCAGTGCGCCGCTCAGCAGCGTCAATGTGTACGTAACGCTGCGGACATCCAATTCCAAAGCCGGGCAGGCCCCGCTGGCGCGGTTCATGTTCCGTTCGCCGATCCTGGCGGCTTACGAAGCCAAGGAAATGGCGAATCCCATCGAGCGCGTCATCGGCCCGCTGGATCTCCCCGACTGGCAGGATCTGCGCGCGGACGTGGAAGTTCAGTGAGAGGTGGAGCGGGCTTCAGCCTGCAACGGTGGCTTCAGCCTCCGTCGGTCGCTCCATATCGTGGGGCTATGATTTTGACATGGCCCTTGAATTCACAGCATCCTGCCTCCCGGACTCCATTCACCGCCAGTTGGCGCATTATGCGTATCATATGGGCCAGATCGTATTTCTTGCCAAGCACTTGCGGCATGCCGACTGCCGGAGCTTGAGCATCCCGCGCAACCAGTCCGCGCAGTTCAATCAGAAGGTCGCACGCGGGTAGGCCAGCCAGCGTTAGTCTTACGAAGTGCCCGTATTCCTAAACCGCTGTTAGCCTGAATTCAATGGACATCACAAAGATTAGCGCCGGCCGGAATCCACCCTTGGATCTGAACGCGATCATCGAAATTCCCGTCGGCGGGACGCCGGTCAAATACGAACTGGATAAGGCCTCCGGCGCCATGTTCGTCGATCGCTTCCTGCACACGGCCATGTTCTACCCCGGAAACTATGGGTTCATCCCCCAGACGCTGTCGCAGGACGGAGATCCTTGCGACGTGCTCGTGATCGCACCGGTCCCGGTGGTTTCAGGCGCCGTCATCCGCTGCCGTCCTGTTGGAGCCTTATTGATGGAGGACCAGGCTGGTCTGGATGAGAAGATCATCGCCGTGCCGGTGGACGACCTGCATCCGTTTTATGTCGACATCGGCTCGTACCTCGATCTGCCCAAGATTCTGCGTGAGCAGATCGCCCACTTCTTTTCCCACTACAAAGACCTGGAGCGAGGCAAATGGACTGAGATCGGCCAGTGGGTGGATATACGTGACGCGGAGCGGCTGATTATGGAGTCCATCGAGCGTGCCGCCAAACACGCACGCTGAAGCCCGCTCCACCACATCTGCTAGCGATGTCGTGCGAATGCAGGCCGGTCTATAATTGGTAGCTGATGAACGACAAGTATTTTCGCGAAAACGAGTGGTGGGTCAGCCCCTATAATTTTGTTCCTGAAGTCCGGAATACGTACCAGCTACCCAAGACCGTGAGCATCCACGATGCGACCCTGCGCGACGGCGAGCAGACGCCCGGCGTGGTGATGAGTATCAAGGAGAAGGTGGCGATCGCCGAGAAGCTCGACGAGATCGGCGTCGACCGGATCGAAGCCGGAATGCCGGCGGTCTCCGAACAGGACTTCGAGGCCATCAAGCAAATCTCCAAGCTGGGGCTGAAATCGAAGATCTACACCTTCGCGCGCGCCATCAACGCCGATATCGATAAGGCGATCGAATGCGGCTGCCACGGTGTGATCATCGAAGTCCCCATCGGCTATCCCAAGCTGAAGTACCAGTTCAAGTGGACCTGGGAAGATGTCGTACGGAAGAGCGTCCCGGTGATCAACTACGCCAAATCCCGCGGGATGCACGTGGTCTATTTCCCCTATGACACGACGCGGGCGCGCGAGGAAGACATCTCCAACGTGATGACCCGCATCATGCAGGAAGCGCCGCCGGATGCCGTGGGAGTGGTCGACACCATGGGCTGCATTCTTCCCGAGGCCATGAAGTTCATGGTCCGCATGATGAAGAAGCTGACCAATAACCTTTCCGTGGAAGTGCATACGCACAACGATTTCGGCATGGCGGTAGCCACCGAGCTTGCCGGCGTCGAAGCGGGCGCGGATTGCGTCCACAGCTGCGCCAACGGATTGGGCGAGCGCACCGGGAACGCGGCACTCGAAGAACTGATCGTGGCGCTGCACGTGCTGTACGGATACGACACCAAGTACAACCTGGCCAAGCTTCCCGAGCTGGGCGAGCTGGTCAGCCGCATCAGCCGGTTCCCGATCGCTGCGAACAAGCCCATCCTGGGCGACCGCAACTTCACACGCGAGTCGGGCATCGGGGTGGATCTGGTGGTGAAGGAGCCGCTGGCGATGTTCGGGACGCATCCGTCGCTTACGGGCCGCAAGGGCGAGGTGGTCCTCGGCAAGAAGAGCGGCAAGCTATCGATCACGTACAACCTGGAGAAGCTGGGCATCACCGATGCGGACGAGGAAGCCATCGGCGAGATGCTGAAGCGGGTGAAGGATAAGGGCATCGAGAAGCGCGGGCTGCTGACAGACGAAGAGTTCCGCGAGATCGTCGATAGCGTGCTGGTGGCGAAGCGGTAGCGGTTGGCGCAGGTCACTCTTACCTTCGATAACGGACCGGATCCTCTCGCTACTCCTCTGGTTTTAGACTGCCTCGCACAACACGGCGTGAAGTCCACGTTTTTTGTGCTGGGCCAGAACGTCAGTGCGTCCGCAGGCCTCGATCTGGCGCGCCGTGCGAGGCGGGAAGGGCACTGGATCGGCAATCACACCTGGTCGCATACGGGCCGGCTGGGAGAGATGACCCGCGAAGCTGCGCTTGAGGAATTCGACCGCACCCAGCAGGCGCTTGCCTGGCTGGAGCAGCCCGTGCGGCTGTTTCGTCCTCGAGGGGGCGGGGGACGTTTGGGTAAGGGGCTGCTGAACCCGGCGATCGTCGAAAGGCTTACCGCGGGCGGATTTACCTGTGTTCTGTGGACCTCTGTTCCCGGTGATTTTCGCGATCCCGATGGATGGGTGGATCGCGCGCTGGCCGACTGCCGCTCGCGCGACTGGAGCCTGGTGGTCCTGCACGACATCAGGAATGGCGCGGTGAAACATCTGAATAGCTTCCTTCGGAAGCTCGCCGCCGAGGGGCACTCGTTCACGCAGGAGTTTCCGCCGGACTGTACGCCGATTGTGACCGGCAGAGTTTTGCAGCCGCTGGACCAGTTTTGTTAGCTTGAAGGATTCATGATTATCGATTGCCACGGGCACTACACGACCGCGCCGAAGGCGCTCCAAGATTATCGCGACGCGCAGATCGGTGCACTGAAAGATCCGGCTCAGCCGCCCTATGACGGCAGGATCGACATTAGCGACGACCAGATCCGGGAAAGCCTGGAAGGCGCGCAGCTGAAGCTGCAGCGCGAGCGCGGCACCGACGTCACCATCTTTTCGCCGCGCGCCTCCGCGATGGCTCACCACGTGGGCGATGCGAGGACCAGTTTGAACTGGTCGCGGCGCTGCAACGATCTGATCCATCGCGTCTGCACGCTGTATCCGGACAACTTCGTGGGAGTCTGCCAATTGCCGCAATCGCCGGGCGTTCCCCCCGGCAACTCCATTGAGGAGCTGGAACGCTGCGTGAACGAGTTCGGCTTCATCGGCTGCAACCTGAATCCCGACCCTTCGGGCGGCCACTGGACTGCGCCGCCGCTGATCGACAAGTACTGGTATCCGATCTACGAGAAGATGGTCGAACTGGACGTTCCGGCGATGGTACACGTGAGTTCGTCCTGCAATCCGGTGTTCCATGCGACGGGCGCGCACTACATCAACGCGGACACCACCGCGTTCATGCAATTCATCCAAGGCGACCTGTTCAAGGATTTCCCGACGCTGCGGTTCATCATCCCGCACGGCGGCGGCGCGGTACCGTTTCATTGGGGCCGTTATCGTGGTCTGGCGCAGGACATGAAGCGCCCGATTCTCGAAGAGCATGTGCTGAAGAACGTGTTCTTCGACACCTGCGTGTATCATCTGCCGGGGATCGAGCTGTTGCTCAAAGTGATTCCGGTGGATAACATCCTGTTCGGATCGGAGATGGTGGGCGCGGTACGCGGCATCGATCCGCGGACGGGACAGTATTACGACGACACCAAGCGGTATGTGGATGCACTGCCGTTGACGGACGCCGACCGCTACAAGCTTTTCGAAGGCAATGCCCGGCGCGTGTATCCGCGGATTGCGAAGAAGCTCAAAGCGACTTCCAAATAAGCACAGCCACGCCGGCCACAAATCCTGCCAGCGCCTGATACTCCTGATTGCGCCGGTACAGCGTCCACTGGAACTTCCCGCGGGATCTGCCGAATCGGGGCCACAGGCGCGGAACACGCCGGGCGTAGTCGGCATAGTCCGGAAACAGTGATCGCAGGTGCTGCTCCTCCAGCTCGACCACGGGCAGGTAGATCAACAGAAACACGGCCGCGAAGAGCACTCCCAGCTCCCATCGGCGGGATGCGAGGACGAATCCGGCGGCGACCATCAGCGTGCCGATGTACAAAGGATTGCGCACATACGCGTACGGACCGCTTTCTGCGAGGGTACGATTCTTCTCCAGATGTCCGGCGGCCCAGGCGCGCAGGGCCAGGCCCAAGGCGGAGAGGGGAATTCCCGCAGCCAGCGAGGTCCACGAGGGCGCGGCCAGCCATAGGAACGCAGCGACCATCAGGAATCCGCCGGGAACGCGCAGTTTCGCGACAGCGTCGGCGTACGGTTTCGGAAAGCTCACAAGGACAGGGCCTCGACGACCTCGGCAGGAGTAATCGCACGCATGCTGCCGTCGTCGGCGGAATGGCGCTTGTAGCTGGTGATCGCGCTGGCGCTGCGCAACACGCGCAGCGAGCCCCCATAGGGACCGTGGGACGCAGGATCGGTGGGTCCATAGATAGCGACTCCGGGTTTCCCGAGCGCCGCTGCCAGATGCAGAGGGCCGCTATCGACGCCGACGATCGCCTGTGCGCGACGGGTGGCATCGATCAAGCCTTCCAGACCGGAAAGATGCAGGTGGGCTCCTTCGATCCGGCTCAGAAGCTCGGCGGAAGCGGGCGGTCCGTTGACCACCAGGGGTATCTTCAGGCGTCCGGCCAGCTCGGCGTAGTGGCCGAGGGGCCATTGCTTCGAACTCCAGCCGGCCAGCGGGCAAGCCAGCACGAACGGACCTTCGGGGAGCTTGCCCTCAGGTTTTCCGGGCGGCAGCGGAAAGGTGCGTAAAAGATTTGAGGCACCGGCGGCGGCCACCAGCTCCAGGTATCGATCGACGCGATGGACGGCGGTGGTGCGGACCGCAGCCGAATAAAACATGGCCGCGAAACTTTCGCGCGCCTGCGTGCGGGCCAGCCCCACGATTTTGTCGGCGCGCGCGGACGCCGCCACCAGCGCGGATTGAATTAATCCTTGCAGATCGACCGCGAGATCGAAGCGTTGGCTGCGCAGATGTTTCCTGGTTGCGAGTATCTCGCGGGGGGAGCGGATGAAGGGAATAATCTCATCGACAAAGGGATTGCCTTCGAGCAGCGGCGCCCAGCGCGGCTTGATCACCCAGCTGAGGCGGCTGTGCGGAAAACTGTGTTTGAGGCTGGCGACGGCAGGTAGGGCATGGATCACATCACCCATGGAGCCCAGCCGGACAACTAACATTCGGAACATCGTGGTTGCGATTCTCTATTTCAGCAGTTCCAGTGCCGATGCCGCCACCTGCGCCGCGCTGACACGCGTCATGCAGCGGTGATCGATGGGGCACTCGCGCTTCAGACAGGGACTGCATTCGACAGCTTCTCTTACGACTCTGGCCAGCGGACCCGTGGGACCGGTGGTCTGGTCGTCGGTGGCTCCAAACACGGCTACCGTCGGCACGCCCAGCGCGGAGGCGATGTGCATGGCCCCGGAATCGTTGGTGAGGTACACCCGGCAGGCTGCCGCCAGATCGATAAACTCGGCGAGCGTGGTTTGGCCGGCGAAGTTGTGCACGGGCGCTGCGATGGATGCGGCGACAGCAGCGCAGAGATCGTGCTCGTCTTTCGAGCCGAATATCGCAACGGACGCGCCCAGTTCGTTCGCTAACTGACTGGCGGCTTCGGCAAAGCGTTCGGGGAGCCAGCGTTTGGCCGTGCCGTAGGCGGCGCCGGGGCTTATGCCGACGACGACGTCGCCTAGACCCAGCGAACGGAATCGTTCCAGGCCCACGGCTCGTGCTGCAGGAGCGGATTCCAGGCGGATGCTTGTGGTTTCAGGAAGCCCATCCAGAATGCCGGCACGGTGCAGGAGCTCCAGATAATAGAAGCGCTCATGACGCGGGATTTCGCCCGGCCTCGGTACCGGTATCGCCTGGGTGAGCAGAAACCCCCGGCCGTCGCGAGCGTAGCCGATACGCTGCGGGATGCCGGCCAGACATGCGATCGCGGCAGCTTCGAAGGCGTTCTGCAGCAGGATTGAGGCATCGAAACCGCGGTCCCTCAAAGACCGCCCAGCGGACCATTTCTCGCTCAGCGTCTGGGCGGTATACGGAATCAGTTCGTCGCAAACGTTTTCGCGGCGATAAAGGTCGGCTACCCAGGGTTTGGCCAGGATGGAAATGCAGGCCTGGGGATAGCGCCGGCGCAGGGCCCGCAACGCGGGCAGCGACATCACTGCATCGCCTACCCAGTTGGTGGCGCGGACCAATAGTTTCTCGGGCACCAGCATCTAGTTTAGTGTCGTGGGATCCCAAGGCGTGCCGATCTCGCCCGGGATCCCGTTGCTTTACTCCCTAAAAAAAGTGATTCCTTCGACTACCGTCATACGTCCCGTTGCCGAAGACAACACTTCTTGAACCTTCTACCGGACCCGCACGGGCACGGGTCGTTTCGGCCAAGTTTTTCCAGTAACTCTTTATCGCCATGGATCACGCGTAGTCCGCGCTTTACCTGGCTTTCGGAAGGGAATCCTTTGCGCCTCTTGCTGCTAGGCGTAAAAGGACTGGTTGGTGTTGATATTCTTT
>DATIRX010000265.1:0-7145 GCA_035469225.1 Bryobacteraceae bacterium | reverse complement strand
CGGCAGGAGCAGCGCACCAGGCGGCCGTCGCCCAGCAGGATCTCCATCTCCTCCACGCTTTCGTGGACCAGGCCAAATTTGAAGGACGACGATTCGATCCCCAGCCCGCTGACCGCCCCGCCCACGGTGATGGTCTTCAATTGGGGAACGACGGCCGGCAACAGTCCGTGCGGGAGCGTCGCATCCACCAGCGCTTCATAGGTGATCATGCCCTCCACGTCCGCCGTCATCCGCCGCGGATCGATCGCCAGCACATGATCGAACCCACGCACGTCGATCAGGCGTTTCCCCGCCGGAGCGCGCTGCCGGAACAGGTTGGACGTAGATTTGCGAAGACCGATGCGCTGGCCTCGCGCCTGTGCCCCTTCAAACTCTGAGGCCAGCGCGGAGCATCGTCTTTCGTGATCCGTCATTTCTGATCCACAGGCCGTCTATCGAACCGGTGTATAGGCGGGGATATCGCCCTTCGAGAGGACAATCTGCCAAAGCTGGAGCCTGCGCGCACGGAACGATCCAGCCGAGCACATCAAATAGTACTTCCACATGCGATAAAACCGGTCGCCGTACGTAGAGCGCAGACTGGGCCAGGCCCGTTCGAAATTCTCCCACCAGGCCATGACGGTTTTGTCGTAATCCGGACCGAAGTTATGCCAGTCCTCGACGACCCACAGGCCCTCCCAGGCCGGAGTCAATTGAGCCATGGAAGGAATCAGGCCGTTGGGGAAGATATATTTGTCGATCCACGGATCGGTATAAGAGTAGGTTTCATTGGACCCGATGGTATGCAGCAGGAACAGACCGTGGTCCTTGAGCCGGTCATGCGCCAGCTGCATGAAACCGCGGAAATTCCGGTATCCGATGTGTTCGCACAAGCCCACGGAAACCACCCGGTCGAAGCGCAATGATTCACGACTGGCCTCGCGATAGTCGCGCTCCTCGAAGCGCACCGGCAAGCCTTTGCAGAGATCCCGACCGAAAGCGACCTGTTCCCGCGAGATGTTGTAGCTGACCACCTGGCAGCCGTACTCGCGAGCGGCAAAATAGGCCAGCCCGCCGAAGCCGCCGCCCAGCTCGAGCAGTGTCATGCCGGGCGAAAGCTGCAGTTTGCGGCAGATCAGATGCAGCTTGGCCTCCTGGGCCTGATCCAGATTGGACGCGCCCTTCCAGTACGCGCACGTGTATTGCATCCGACGATCCAGCATGGCCTGATAGAGCTGGTTACCCAGGTCGTAGTGCGCCTGCGCCACTTGTTTCGCGCGCTGCATGGTCTGCAAATTCAGGAGCTTGGTTTTTATGACCAGGAGGGCGGTCTTCAAGTCGACCACCTTGCTGGCGAGGTCGGCACGCCGGAATCGCGTGAAGAACTCGTCCAGGGCCGGCACGTCCCACCAACCGTCCACGTAAGATTCGCCCACACCGATGCTGCCTTCGGCCAAGGCGCGGTCAAAGAACCGCGGGTCTTTGACCTGAATATCCCAAGGCTGGCGGCCATTGATTTCGATACCCGCAAACGCCAGCAGTTCCGCCACTTTCCGCGCCGTGGGGGATTGATTCCAAACGGGTTGCGTTTCGGGATTCTGAGACTGCGACTCCTGCCAACTCTCTAAAGTACTGGTCTGTCGCATGGCCGCTTACCAAACCCCCTCGTAAAGTTAGATACACCTCGGGAAATTTAGTATATTCCAATCGAAGCCGGGCCGTGGGACCGGCGGGAAAAGCTCAGATTTTGAACGATTCCAGGGTTTCTGGAGCGAATAACTCTTTGGGAGTCAACAGGCGTTTGGCTAAACCCTGTTCGTAGGAGTATCGCAGGAAGGTGCCCAGCGCGTTCTGGTTGGGCTGAAATCCGTACGGCCAGAAGTCCTTACCCATCAGGGCCTCGGTCTCGGCAACATGATCCAGAACCCACGGGAGCATGGTCTTCAGCCCGGCGGTCTCGTGCAGGTTGGTGTACACCTCGCGCTGCGACAGCACGAACGCCTTGTGCAGCGATTGCGCGATCCAGGGATTCTGCTTGTACACATCCCTGCGGATCACGACGGTGTGCATGATCGGAAAGATCCTGGTCTTGCGGTAATACTCGCGCTCGACCACGCCGTAATTCTCAAACAGCCTGCGGACCTTGCCGGTTCCGTTGCCGAAGGTGGAAGGGGCGCGCGCCGTATACATGGCGTCGAGCTCGCCGCTCTCGATCATCTGCGACAAGGTTTTGGTGTCCGGGATCGGCTCCACGCGAATCGATGGCGGCAGAGAGAGCGCGATCTTCTCAGACCGGCCCGGCTCCTCCTCGCCCCCGGTGAAATAAGGAGTGCTCCCCACCGGGATGTTGTACTCGTCGCTCAACATTCCCCGGATCCAGACGGCGGCGGTCATTTGATACTCGGGTGTGCCGACGCGTTTGCCGCGAAGATCTTCGGGGCGCCGGATCCCGCTACTGGAGTTCACGAAAATGCAGGAGTGCCGGAAGAATCGGGATGGGAACACGGGGATCGCGATAAAAGGCTGGGGCTCCTCAAACAGAGACAGCACGTAGGAAGACAACGACATTTCCGAGGCGTCGAATTCGTGATTCCGCAGCATGCGGAAGAAGGTTTCTTCGATCGGCAGGCTCAAATAGGTCAGATCGACACCATCCACGCCGATGCGGCCCTCACTCAGCGCGCGGGTCCGGTCGTAATCCCAGCAGGAGAGCGTAACGCGCAGCTTTCCCTGCCCCAGGATTCGAGGCGGCGCTGCCGCCAGGGCCGCTCCTGCTCCAGCCGCCGAAAGCAGTTTTCGCCGGCTTACTTTGGTTCCCACGCTGATAGACTACTGTATTCGCAATAATGAAGCAAACACCATGGCCAACATGAAAGCAGTCCGGTTCCACGCCTACGGCGGTCCCGAAGTTCTGGTGTATGAAGACGTCCCCAAGCCGGACGCCGCGGCGGGCGAAGTGGTCGTAAAGGTTCACGCAACCTCGGTGAATCCCATCGACTGGAAAGTGCGCGCGGGCCACCTGAAGGGTTTTCGCGACTATCCGCTGCCGTTCATCCTGGGGTGGGATCTTTCGGGCGTGGTCGAATCCTGCGGCGCGGGCGTGACCCAGTGGAAGCCCGGCGATGAAGTTTACGGGCGTCCGGACGCCGCGCGCAACGGAGCATACGCAGAATACATCGCCGTGCGGGAAGGCGAGCTGGCGCGCAAGCCGAAGAAGCTGGATCACGTTCATTCGGCCGCCATTCCGCTGGCCGCGCTGACCGCCTGGCAGGCTCTGTTCGATACGGCCGGCCTTCAGGCCGGGCAGAGGGTTCTGATCCAGGCGGCGGCAGGGGGAGTCGGGCATTTCGCGGTGCAGTTCGCCAAGCTGAAGAATCTGTACGTCGCGGGCACCGCCAGCGGCCGCAACCAGGAGTTCCTGAAGCAGCTCGGCTGCGATCTGCCCATCAACTACGAAACGAACCCATTCGAGAACCTGGTGCATGATTTCGACGCGGTGGTGGAGAGCATGGGCGGCGAGGTCCGCAAGCGATCCTGGAAAGTACTGAAAAGAGGCGGCATTATGGTTTGCCTGATCGGTCCGCCGCCATCCGAGGAAGATGCGAAGACTCACGGCGTCCGCGCGGCGATCATCTGGGCCCACGCGAACGCCGACCAGCTCGCGGAGATTGCGACCCTGGCGGATTCCGGCCGTCTTCGCACCGAGATTGCGGCCGTTTTCCCGCTGCGCGAGGCGGCCCAGGCTCACAAAATGAGTGAGACCGAACACGTCCGCGGAAAGATCGTCCTGCAAGTGATTTAGAGCGTGGACGTCCCTTTGGGCGGGTGGTCCAATGTATCCTGAAACTACATGGCAAGTCCGTACTTTCTCACACGCGAAGCGTACCGGTGTCAGTAGGTGAGCCCTGAAACGCTGGAAGAACTGCGCGGTATCCTGGGCCCGCACGGGCTGATTTCCTCGCCCGAAGAACTCAAGACGTATGAGTGCGACAGCCTGACCAACTTCCGCGTGGTTCCCACCGCGGTGGTTCTGCCGGATTCCACGGAAGAAGTACAGGCAGTGGTTCGGGTGTGCCATCGCGAGCGGATTCCTTTTGTCGCGCGCGGCTCCGGCACAGGCCTGAGCGGCGGTTCCCTGCCCGTCAAGGGAGGCATCGTGATCTGCCTGGCGCGGATGAAGCGGATCATTGAAGTGGATCTGCCGAACGCGCGCATCGTGGTGGAACCAGGCGTGATCAATCTGGAAGTTACCGGTCGCGTGGCTGCAGCCGATTTCTTCTATGCTCCCGATCCATCCTCGCAATCGGTCTGCAGCATCGGCGGAAACGTGGCCGAAAATTCGGGTGGCGCGCACTGCCTGAAATACGGATTCACCACCACTCATGTTCTAGGTCTGGAAGTGGTTCTGCCGGATGGCTCGCTGGTGCATATGGGCAGCAAGACGCTGGACGCGCCGGGTTACGATCTGGCGGGTGTCTTTGTTGGCTCGGAAGGGACGCTGGGGATCGCCACCAAAATCACGTTGCGGATCGTCAAGCGCCCGGAGTGCGTGCGGACGCTGCTGGCGGCGTTCAACAGCCCCACCGAAGCAGGCGCCGCCGTCAGCGGCATTATCGCGGCCGGAATGCTTCCCGCGGCGATCGAGATGATGGACAACCTGGCGATCCAGGCGGCCGAGGCAGCGGTACACGCCAACTATCCCAACTGCGGCGGACTGCTTCTGGTGGAATTGGATGGTCCGGTGGCGGAAGTGGACGCGCTGATGACGCACGTGGACCAGATCTGCCGCCAGAACGGAGCGTGGGAGATCCGCGTGGCGCAAGCGGAAGCCGAGCGGGCGCTGGTCTGGAAAGGGCGCAAAGCGGCGTTCGCGGCCATGGGCCGGATCTCGCCCAACTACATCGTGCAGGACGGAGTGATTCCGCGCACGGCCCTGCCCCGGATTCTGGGCGAGATCGAGCAGCTGAGCACGGAGACCGGCCTGCGCGTGGCCAACGTGTTTCACGCCGGTGACGGAAATCTGCATCCCTTGGTTCTTTACGACCGGCGCATTCCCGGACAGGAGAAGGCCGCGGAGAAGCTATCCGAGCGCATTCTGGAACTGTGCATCGAAAAGGGCGGATCGATCACCGGGGAACACGGGGTGGGCGAAGAAAAGAAGCATATGATGTCGAAAATGTTCGCCGAGCCGGACCTGGAGACCATGCAACGCGTGCGCTGCGCCTTCGATCCGCTAAATCTTTCCAATCCCACCAAGGTTTTCCCGCGGCCTCGCATGTGCGGCGAAACGCCCGGCGAGTATGTGGCCCATCCGTTAGAAACTGCGGGCCTCGCGGAGCGATTCTAAGCATGCTGGAGCGATTCTGAGGATGGCCGAGCGATTCCGGCCCGCTTCGCGCACGCAAGCCGACGGCATTGGAGAGGTACTGCGCGCCATCGTCGGGCCGGCGCATGTGCGAACTGCTACCGAGACGGACTCGGCCGGCGGCGTGGCGCCGCTGGTGATCGTGGAACCGGAGGACGAGCGCCAGGTCGCGTCTGTCCTGCGCTGCGCGAATCAAGCGGGGCTCGCGGTGATTCCCCGCGGAGGCGGCACCAAGCTCGCTTGGGGAAATCCACCGAAGACCGCGGACGTGGTGGTATCGCTCGGACGCCTGAATCGCGTCGTCGAACATGCCTGGGCGGATCTGACGGTAACCGTAGAGGCCGGGTGCAGCATCGCGCAGCTGCAGCGCACACTGGCCGAACACGGGCAGCGGCTGGCGGTAGATCCGCTGTGGCCTGAGCAGGCGACGGTCGGCGGAATTCTGGCCACCAACGATAGCGGAGCGTTGCGGCTGGCCTTCGGAGCTTTGCGCGATCTGATCATCGGCGTCACGCTGGTGCTGGCGGACGGAACCATCGCCAGGAGCGGCGGGAAGGTGGTGAAGAACGTTGCGGGTTACGATCTGCCGAAATTGGCGACGGGCTCGCTGGGCACGCTGGGGGTGATCACACGCGCGGTGTTTCGTGTGCATTCGCTCCCGCGGAACAGCCGGACGCTCACGATCGCCGCAGCGGACGCAGCCGACATGCAACGCATCATTCTGGCGATCCTGGGCGCGCGTCTGGCCGTGACCGCGGTGCAAGTCAGATCCGGGAACGAAGTCGATATTTTGCTGGAGGGGACCAACGACGGGATTGCGGCGCAGGAAGCGGCCATCAAAGAAATGGGCACAGTCCGGGAGGGCTCGCCCGCGGTGTGGAAGGCGCGGGAAGAACTTTGGGGTGACGCGCCCATCGTGAAGTTCACGACTCTTCCCTCACGGATCTCCACGGTGTCGGCGGCCTTCTCGCGCTTCGTGATCCAGGCGACGGGAATCGGGTACGCGCGCGCGGAGGGCGATCTGGGCGAGCTTCGCGCGGCGATGGAACGGGATGGCGGATCGCTGATGATTTTGAGCAAAACGAAACTCGACGCGTGGGGAAACGCGGGGGATGCGGTGCCGCTGATGCGGGCCGTGAAGGCGCAGTTCGACCCGAACAATACTCTCAATCCCGGACGCTTCGCGGGGGGGATCTAGTGGCCGCATTTGACGCACATCATCCCCCGGAGCCCGCACTGATCGATCAGTGTGTGCACTGCGGATTCTGTCTGCCCGCATGCCCCACTTACGCCCTGTGGGGCAATGAGATGGATTCGCCTCGCGGGCGCATCTACCTGATGAAAATGGCGAGCGAAGGCGCGACCCCCATGACCGACAAATGGGTGCAGCACTTCGATACCTGCCTGGGATGCATGTCGTGCATGACGGCCTGCCCGTCGGGTGTCGATTACGCCAAACTGATCGAGGCGACGCGGGCACAGATCGAACGCCGCCATCCGCGATCGACGGGGGAGCGGTTGCACCGCTGGATGATCTTCAGCACGTTTCCCCGGATCGACCGGCTGAAGCTGCTGCAGCCCCTATTGCGTGTTTATCAACAATCCGGACTGCAGTCGCTGGTCCGCGGCTCGGGCTTGCTGCGGCTGCTGCCGAAACAATTCCGCGCGATGGAGACCCTCATGCCGAAGCTCGGCGCGCGGGAAACGATTGCGCCGGTGACCGCCGCGCAGGGTCAGAAGCGCAAGCGCGTGGGTCTGGTTCTGGGATGCGTGCAGCGCGAGTTCATGCCGGAGATCAACG
>DATIRX010000264.1:0-2217 GCA_035469225.1 Bryobacteraceae bacterium | reverse complement strand
AGCGCGAGCATCAGGCGATGAAGCAGCGGATCGGGGACGCCGAATACCGGCACGAGTTCCCGGTTTGAAGGGCCAGGCAGGTCCGCCGACACACTGCGTAGAGTTTCCAGCCCGATTCCAAGAACCAGGATGTCCATTGATTGATCCCAGCGAAAATCGACCAGTTCCTGCTGGGAACGGAAAATCATGTCGCCCCGGTGGACCACCTTACTCTGTTCTTTGCCGTGCTCTCGCCAGTGCAGCGTGATGGGCCCCGGTGATGTGACCGTACAGATAACGTGTTGCAGAGGCGTGGCTCGGGGAGGCAACTCGCCGGCCGGAAGGCTGAGATCTTCGAGCTCAAACCCTCTCCATGTACCGGGAGCGGTCGCAATCAACGGCGTCACCGAGACCGCGGGCTGCACGCCGTTATCCGTGTCCACCATGGTTGGACGGCTAGGCATCTGGGCTCCCTGATCCTATAGATCAGACCTGGACGTGTATTGACATGATATCCGAAATATATTCGGCCGAAAACAGGTCCCCGGGAAGCGATCCTAATCCCGATTTGTGTTCCTGCGCGTTTATTTGCGGCTTAATCCCGCAGCGACGTTTCTAAAAACGCCCGCAGCCGATGGCTCCGGCTGGGGTGCCGCAGCTTCCGGAGCGCCTTCGCTTCGATCTGCCGGATGCGCTCGCGCGTCACCGCGAAGTGCTGTCCGACTTCTTCCAAGGTGTGCTCGCTGCCGTCCTGCAGACCGAAACGCATCTTGATGATCTTCTCTTCGCGCGGGCTCAGCGTCTTCAGGACCTCCGCCGTCTGCTCGCGCAGATTGAGGTTGATCACGGCCTCGGACGGCGAAACCACTCGCCGGTCCACGATGAAATCGCCCAGATGCGATTCTTCTTCTTCGCCCACCGGAGTCTCGAGCGAAATCGGCTCCTGTGCGATCCGCAATACTTTGCGCACCTTGCCGACCGGCAGCTCCATTTTGGCCGAGAGTTCCTCGGTGGTGGCCTCGCGGCCCAGGTCCTGCTGCAATTGCCGCTGGATGCGCACCAGCTTGTTGATCGTCTCGATCATGTGCACCGGAATACGGATCGTCCGGGCCTGATCCGCAATCGCGCGGGTAATGGCCTGCCGCACCCACCAGGTCGCATAGGTGGAAAACTTGTAGCCGCGCAGGTAATCGAACTTGTCCACTGCTTTCATCAGGCCGATATTGCCTTCCTGGATCAAGTCCAGAAACTGCAGCCCGCGATTGGTATAGCGCTTCGCAATCGAGACCACTAAGCGCAGGTTGGCCTCGATCAGTTGTTTCTTGGCGATCTCGGCTTCCTGCTCGCCGCGCTCGACGATATGCAGCGTGCGCCGCAGCTCGGTTGCGCTCGCGCCGGATTCCTCTTCGTGGTGCTGGATCCGCTGGCTGTGCGACCGCAGCTCCTTGCGGAGGCCCGCCGATCCGCCATGCGCGCCGTTGGGAGTGGATGCCTCCAGTTTCCGTTGGACCCGCGCGATCTCTTTTTCCAGCGGCCGCAGATCCTCCACCGCCTGACGCAAGCGGCCCGCCAGCGAGCGCCGCGACATCGAGCTGAAGGATATCCCCCGGATGAGCCGCGACGTGTTCACCATGGTGCGCGCCAGGCCCCAGCGCAGCGAGCGATGCATCTTGGGCTTCATGCCCCGCGAAACCGCCTGCAGCTTCTGCCGCGCTTGTTGGGCTTTCTTGTAATGCTTCTCGATCTCCGCGATGGTCTGCTGCAGCTCTTCCGCTTGTTCGATGACGTTCTCATCGGTGACCACCAGATCCGGCATCACCAGGATGTCCCGCACCATCGAGGGATCCCTGGCTATGGTCTCCCCCAGGGCCAGAATTTCGCGGATGACCAGCGGCGACCGGGACAGCGCCTTGCGCACCGCGGCCTGGCCTCGCTCAATGCGTTTGGCCAGTTCGATTTCGCCTTCGCGCGTAAGCAGGGGCACGGTGCCCATCTCGCGCAGATACATCCGTACCGGATCGTTGGTCTTGTCGCTGAAGTCCTGGACCAGCTCCAGGTCGGTAGGCTCTTCGCCCTCCTCCACCTTCTTGTCGAATTCGATCTTGGGCTCTTCCAGGATCTCGACACCGGCCGTGTCCAGCTCGCTGAGTAGATCGTCCAGTTCGCGCCCGCCCGGAAATTCTTCCGTCAGCAACTCGTTGACTTCGTCGTAAAGAACGTAGCCCTTCTCTTTGCCCG
>DATIRX010000263.1:0-4122 GCA_035469225.1 Bryobacteraceae bacterium | reverse complement strand
GAGGCCGTAGTGCGACCGCAGCGTCTCGCCTTCATAGGCGGTGCGGAAGAGTCCGCGCCGCTGCAGCAGGGGGATCACCTCGTCGACGAAGACATCGAGCATGGCCGGCAGCACCGGCGGCATGATGTTGAAGCCGTCCGCGGCGCCATCGGCAAACCAGTCCGTCATCAGATCGGCGATCTGCTCCGGCGTGCCGGCGGTCGTGAAATGTCCGCGCGCGCCGGCCAGGACGGCCAGCAGCTGGCGCAGGGTGGGCTTCTCGCGCCGCACGAGGCCCACGATCACCTCGGTGCGGCTGCGTGCCGCCTCGACCGTGCTGGGATCGGGGAAATCCTCCGGCACAAGCGGCTTGTCGAGCGGCAAGTGAGAGAAGTCGTGTCCGCCGAAGCGGCCGGAAAGCCGCATCCGCCCGACCTCGGGGTCGGTGAGGTCGTTCAGCTCGCGCAACAGTCGCTTCGCTTCGGTCTCCGTGGAAGCGATCAGCGGGCTGAGACCGGGCAGGATCAGCGCCTGGTCGGCTGCGCGCCCTTCCGCCGCCACCAGCGCCTTCAGGTCGGCATAGAATTCCTGCGCTGTCGCCTTTTCCAGTTGCGCGGTGAACACGGCCTCGGCGTGTCGTGCGGCAAAGCGGCGTCCTGTCTCGGAAGACCCGGCCTGCACGAACACCGGCCGGCCCTGCGGGCCGCGCGGCAGATTGAGCGGTCCCGCCACGCGGTAGAAGGCGCCCTCGTGATCGATCGGCCGGATGTGCTCCGCCTTCGCGTAGTGCCCGCTCGCCCGGTCATCCAGCACCGCATCGTCCGCCCAGCTGTCCCACAGGCCCTTCACCACCTGCATGAACTCCTCGCCGCGCGCGTACCGGTCGGCATGGCTCACCTGGCCATTGCCGCCGTAGTTGCGCGCCGCGGCGGCAGCCCAGGAGGTGACGATGTTCCAGCCGACGCGCCCGCCGCTGATGTGGTCGAGCGAGGCGAATTGCCGGGCGAGATTGAACGGCTCGCTATAGGTGGTCGATGCGGTGGCGATCAGCCCGATCCGGCTGGTCACCCCTGCCAGTGACGCCAGGACGGTGATGGGCTCGAGCCAGCTGCGCCCGGCATGGGCCACGTCGTCGCCCAGCGCCAACTGGTCGGCCAGGAAGATGGAATCGAACAGCCCGGCTTCCGCCCGGCGTGCCACGTCCTGGTAGTAGCGGATGTCAGTCAGCGCCAGCGGCGAGGCCGCCGGATGCCGCCATGACGCTTCATGGTGTCCTCGGCTCTGGATGAACAGGTTGAGATGCATTTGTCGCGTCATGTCATCGTCGCTTCCTGTGGCGCTGGCCGGCGCGTGCCCTGGTCACATCGCACCTGTCGCGTCCATTGTACCCGGCGCTGGCGATCGTTAACCTTTGGCCAAACAGCGCGCCAGCCCAAATGGGGGACGTCGTGGCCGAAACAACAAGGATCACGCCGCACAGGAATCGCGGGCTGCATCCTGGGCGTCTCCTTCGTCATCAACGTGCTCTCCTACATCGACCACATGAACATCGCGATCGCGATTCCCGCCATGCGAACGGAGCTCCGCCTCGGCGATCGGCGTCGCCGCACGCCTCGCCGCGGTGTGGAGCGCGGTTGCTGCTGTTCTGTCTTCCGTCCGCGATCGAACTCAACCGGGACCTTACGGGCCAGGGTCAAGATGCCGGCCGGCGCGAAAGTGATGCCACACCGATACCCGCAGGACCGGATCCGCTGCGGGCATCTTCTACATCGGTCTCGGCGACCAGTTCGACGGCGAGAAGGTGAAAGCCTACCCGCCCGGATGCCTCATCGTCTTACCGGGCGACGCGCCGCACTTGGGCAAATCGGGAGGAGTACGTCGCGCAGGTGAGGGCGGAGAACCCTCTAGCCGGAGTCGAACCCGCAGTTGCTTTATGATGCTTGCATCAAATTAGCGAATTGAAAGCTTGGTGACCCGCCTGAGCCAGTGGGTAACCGAGACGACCGGGACAGGTGTCCCGGTCGTCCTGCTTTCTTCTGACCCAGATGCTAGGCCGGCACTTCGACCTCGATCACCTCCAGATCGGCGGTCATCACCTTGCCCTTGGTTTCTGGACCGAGGAAGACCGCGACCACATACACGACCAGCGAACCGATCGTGCCGTACATCATCGGCTTGGCGAAGCCCATGCCCTGGTTGACTGCGAAATAGGTCAGCAGCGGCGCAACAGCCGCGCCCCAAACCGCCCCCTGGTGATAGACGAAGCCGGCCGCGGTTGCCCGGACCTCGGTCGGAAAACGTTCCGACAGCCAGCCCGGATTGAGGGCATCCTTGCCGCCGACAAAGCAGATGAACAGCAGGAAGGACGCGAGGAACCACGTCGGATCCTTGGTGGTCAGATAGATCGGCACGAAAAAGATGGAGATGGCGCAGGGAAGCATGAGCGCCCAACGCCGGCCGATCCGTTCCGACATCCCGCCCCAGAAGCTGCACGCGAGAAAGGTCAGAATGTTGCCCCAGAATACCGGGACCGCCACCTGGGCCGGTGTCCAGCCCAGCTCCTTTTGCAGGTAGGTGCCCAGCATGGCCCAGATCGCGTAGTAGACGCAGAAATTCGCCGCCATCCACAAACAACCCGTGAAGGTGTTCCATAGATATTTGCGCTTGAAGATCGCGAACAACGGAAGCGTGACCTGCTTCTTGGTCGTGTTCTGGATCTTCTTGTTTTCCGTCCAGACTTCCGGCTCTTTCACATAGACGCGGATCCAGACGCACGCCAAGGCCGGCAGCACGCCCAGGATCAGCATGCCGCGCCAACCGTAGCCGTGCCCCATGCTTTCGAGCGGGGCGTAAAGGAAGCCGTAGGCCAGCGCCGACAGCGCGAAACCCAGGCCCCACGAGCCCTGCAACACGCCGGACATGAAGCCGCGCGAGCGCACGGGCCAGGATTCCATTGCCAGTGCCGCGCCGGCCGGCCATTCCGCGCCCATCCCGATGCCCAGCAAGGCCCTGGCCACGAACAGAAAGGTGAAGCTGGGCGAGAGCCCCGCGGCGAGGTTGCAGATGGAGTACCAAAGGATGGAGATCATCAGCGGCGCCCGACGCCCCAATCGATCGGCCAACCAGCCGGATGCGGTTGCGCCGCCCAGGCGCATGACCAGCGTGACCGAGAAGACTGCGGTCACTTCGATCAGCGGAACCCCAAATTCCTGCGCGATCGGCGCCATGATCAGGAGAAAGACCGTGAAATCGAACGCGTCCAGCGTCCAGCCCATCCATGCAGCAAAATAAGCGTACCACTGATCTTTGGTGGGTTCTTTCCACCACGGCAACGCGGACACGGGTGCACTCGATGCGGACATTGGCGAGTCCTCCTGATTTGTTTTTGGTCTACGCGGACGCTTCTCCACTTGAAAATGAACAGGCAAATATTTTCTGGCGTTTGCAGGGTATTGGCAACAGCATCGTGTGGGAATCGCGCGTATCCGACCAGTTTCTCTGCGTGCTCGCTGGAAACCGTCGTGCTCTCGAGCGACGTGAGGTGAGAACGGGACGGCCGCGGGCTACGTCGCCGGGTCCCGGTGCGGCTCCGTTGGCGCGTGGAGGATGTTGCCGGACGCGTCGCAAGAGCTACCAAAGATGGCGTTTGGCGAACGCATGTCCTGAACCGGATTTCAGATACCTCTCGAAACTCGCGGCCTTGAGCTCGTCCGAGAACGCGACATAGGTTACCAAACGCCACGGCTTGTACTTTGAGGTGTGTATCGACTTCCCGGCGTTGTGTTCCGCAAAGCGGCGCTTCAGGTCAGTCGTGACACCGATGTATCGCCGTGGTTCGGGGCTGCCATTTTCAAGAAGGTAGACGTAGTGCATCCGGCAGCCCTCCTTCGCCAAGGCTTCGGAGGGCATCCTGCTTCGCGCGCTCTTCGAAGCCAATCCTGCGTAGCGCGTAGCGCGAAGCAGGATGGCGGACAGGGCGTCCGCCGAACAAGGCTCTATCCTGGTCCGCTGTAGTCCGTCGGTCACACAGAATACTCCGTTTCTATGGGCCCGGATGTCTACCGGCCTCTGTTCGCCTCCATCCTGATCCATTACAATCTGCGTTCTTGATTGGGGCCTATATTAGGGCCGGAGTGGGGGCAT
>DATIRX010000262.1:0-4852 GCA_035469225.1 Bryobacteraceae bacterium | reverse complement strand
CGGGACGTCTGCATTCTGGACGGGTGATGGCCGAAAAGTGAGCGCGGCTAAAGCCCCGCGCGGACTGAAAGTCCGCCCCCATCCCATTCGCGGCTATTTCAAAAGCGGCTTCACGGCCCGTAACACCGTCCCCGATACGATGACGGCTCCCTCCGCCGTCGGGTGAATTCCATCTCTCTGCAGATACCGCAGATCCGGCGTCACGATATCCGACAGCAGGAACGGAATCAGCTTCAGCTTATACCGGGCCGCCAGATCCGTGTAGATCTTCTGGAAATCTCGAATGTAATCCGGCCCGTAGTTCGGCGGCAGCGTCATTCCGGCCAGCACTACTTTCGCTCCGGCCTGCTGGAACGCTACGATCATCTTCTCCAGGTTCTGCCGGGTCACTTTCAACGGCAATCCCCGCAGCCCGTCATTACCGCCCAGTTCGAGCAACACCACCGCCGGCTTCAGCCGAACCGCCGAATCGATCCGCGAGACGCCACCCTCGGTGGTGTCTCCACTGATGCCCAGATTCTTCACCTGCCAGGAGTAGCCTTCTTTATCGAGTGTGCGTTGTATGTGGTCCGGAAAACTCTGGCCGGCCGGAAGCCCGTAGCCTGCACTCAGGCTGTCGCCGAACACCACCAGAACCTTCCGCGTCTGTGCCAACGCCGGCGCCAGACTGAGCGCGGCGACCAAGATCCATCGGAGAATTGCGTTCATTTGCGGCCTACCCACCATAATAGAGGAAGTGTCTATTCTGGCCGCACGAAACCTCACCAAGTCCCTCGATAGCGGAAGCCATCGCGTCGAAATCCTCCGCGGGATCGATCTCGAAATCCCGGCCGGCCAGTTCGTGGCCATTATGGGCGCGTCCGGCAGCGGCAAGAGCACGCTGCTCGGCCTCCTGGCGGGTCTGGATACGCCGACTTCGGGGACCATCGTGATCGACGGCGTGGACATCACCGGCCTGAGCGAAGACAAGCTGGCGCTGGTGCGCGGGCGCAAAATCGGATTCGTTTTCCAGAGCTATCAGTTGCTGCCGACGCTGACTGCGGAAGAAAACGTTCTGCTGCCGCATGAGCTGGCCGGGGGCGACGTCGCCGCCGGAGTGATCCGGGCACGATCGCTGCTGGAAAGCGTCGGCCTGGCGGACCGGCTGGATCATTATCCCGTCCAGCTCTCCGGAGGCGAGCAGCAGCGCGTCGCTCTGGCCCGCGCCTTCATGGTGAAGCCGCCGGTGCTGATGGCCGATGAGCCCACCGGCAACCTGGACAGCGTCAACGGCGCGCACGTGCTGGAGTTGCTGATCGCCCTGAACCAGCGCGAAGGCACCACCATGGTGCTGGTGACCCACGACATGGCTCTGGCCTCGCGCGCCGACCGCATCGTGACTCTGCGCGACGGGCAGATCGTCTCCGATGAGGTCCGCGAACTCGCGCGCTCATGAGGCTCTCGATTCGCACGGCCTCCCGCATCGCCTGGCGCGAAACCCGGTCTTCGCTGACGAAATTCCTGTTCGTCGTCGTCGCCGTGGCGATCGGCGTGGGCGCCCTGGCGGGAGTCCGCGGATTCAGCCAAAGCGTCCGCAGCATGCTGAACAGTGAGGCCCGCACCATCATGGCGGCCGATTTGAGCGCACGCCAGTTCACCCGGCCTAAACCGGAGCAGATCGCCGAACTCGACAGGCTCGGAGCCCGCGGCATCGATCGGACGCTGATTACCGAAACGGTTTCCATGGCCGGCGCCGCTACGCCGGATGCCACGCCGGTTCTGGTTTCCATCAAGGCTGTGGATCCCGCCCGGTACCCCTACTACGGAACCGTCAAGCTGGCGCCCGAGATGCCGCTGTCCCAGGCGCTGACCCCCGAAACGGTGGTGGCCGGCGAAGATGTTCTCATCCGCCTCGGCGTGAAAGTGGGCGATTCGGTTCGTCTGGGATCCGCCGATTTCCGCATGGCGGCGGCGGTGCTCTCGGAGCCCGACCGGATGTCCGGCAGCCTGAACGTCGGCCTGCGCATGATGCTTTCCCGCGAAGGATTCGAGCGCACCGGCCTGATGCAGTTGGGCAGCCGCGCCGCCGAGCGGTACCTGTTCAAGATCCAGCCCGGCGGTCCCAGTATGGAAGACGCGCGCTCCGCCATCCTGGACGCGTTGCCCGAGGCCCGCGTGATCGATTCCCGGGAATCCAATCCCCTGATTACCCGCGGTCTCGATCAGGCCACTACCTTTCTGAGTCTCATCAGCCTGATCGCGCTGATCGTGGGCTCCATCGGCGTCGGCATGGCGATGTACGCCCATCTCCAGCAGAAGCTGGATAACATCGCCGTCATGAAATCGCTGGGGGCCACCTCGGGAGAGATCATCCGCATCTATACGCTGCAAACCATGCTGCTCGGGCTGGCGGGCGGGATCGTGGGCGTGCTGCTGGGCCGCGCCGTGGAAGAAGTTTTCCCGTCGCTGATCAACAAAATCTTCGAGATTCAGGCGACCACCGGCTGGCACGCCGATGCCGCTCTCCAGGGCATCGCCGCGGGCGTGCTGACGACGTTGTTATTCACGCTGCCGCCGCTCGTGGCGATCCGCAAAATCCGGCCCGCCCTGATCCTGCGCCGCGGCATGGCCGACACCAAGCTTCCCCTCCGCCGCCGGATCTCCAACGCTCGCGAGGCCGTGGTTCTAGGCGGCATCATCCTGCTGGGCCTGGGCGGGATCGCGGGATGGCTGGGAGGCTCGGCGCGCGTCGGCGGATATTTCGCCGGGGCGCTTTTTTTCAGCCTGCTGGCGCTGTCGGCCGTAGCTGCACTGCTATTGCGAACGCTGCGGCTGTTCGTGCGGCGGTCGCCCATGCGCCTGCCCTCGTTGGTCCGCCAGGGATTCGGCAACCTCTACCGCCAGGGCAACCAGGCTCAGTCCATCCTGGTGGCGATGGGACTGGGCGTCATGTTCACGCTCAGCGTCTACCTGATTCAAAGCTCGCTGGTGGATGAGATTATTCAGACCGCTCCTCCGGGTGTTCCCAACGTATACCTGGTGGGCGTAACCCAGGAACAATCGGCGGAACTCCAGAAGCTCATCGCCGCCCAGGACGGTGTTCTTAGTGCGCCGCAATTGTTTCCGTCGGTCTCCGCGCGGCTGGTGCGAGTGGACGGGCGGGAACTGGCCGACCGGCCCGCGCAAGGCCTGGGGCCACGGTATTCGACCACCAGGTCGGTTACTTGGAACAACGAGCTGCCGGACAACCTGATTGTCCGCAGGGGCGCCTGGTGGAAGCCGGACACCGCCGAGCCGGTGATGTCGGTCGCCGAAGACGCTGCGCAGACACTGGATATACATCCGGGCTCGCATCTGGAATGGGAGATCGCCGGCCGTCTGATGAACGTCCGAGTTACGGCCGTGCACGAGGTCGCGGCCATGCGCGCCGCTGCGCCCGTCGAATTCGTGTTCAATCCTCAGGCCCTGGCCGGACTTCCCGTGGTCTTTAACGGCGGCGTCCGGATGAAACCCTCGGCGGCCGGAGCGCTCCAACGGGCCATTTTTAACAAGTATCCGACGGTGACCGTGGTGAACGTGGCCGACGTGCTGCAGACCGTCCAGCAGATCATCGATCAGATCGCGCTGGTGATCCGTTTTCTGTCGGCCTTCGCCATTCTGGCGGGAGCCATTATTCTGGCCGCCAGCGTGGCCGGCACCCGCTTCCGCAGGGTTCGTGAAGTCGTCATTCTCAAAACGCTGGGCGGCACGCGCCGGCACATTGCCAGGATTTTCTCGATCGAGTTCCTGACGCTGGGCGCGGTCGCCGGCCTGATGGGCGGATTGCTGGCCAGCGGCTTCTCGCGCATCGTGCTGACGCGCTTGCTGGACGCGAAATTTCAGCTGGATGTCCGGGCTATCCTGGTCTGCATTGTCTTAACGGCGCTTCTGGCGAACGCAGCCGGATGGTTCGCCAGTTTTCGGATTCTCCGGCAGAAGCCGCTCGAAGTGCTCCGCGAGGAGTAGCTACACCCGGCGCTCTCTGACCAGATCCTCCAAATCTTCGATCTTCTCGGCAAGCTCATGCAGCTTCCCTGCGACGCCTTGAATCTCCGCCTCCGCGCGCCGGTTCACGTCGAAATCCAGTTCGCCGCGCAGGCGATCTTTGGTATCCTGCCGGTTCTGGCTCATCATGATCACCGGAGCCTGCACCGCCGCCAGCATGGAAAGAAACAGGTTCAGCAAAATGAACGGGTAGGGATCCCACGCCGATCCTTTTAGCGAGACGTTGATCGCCGTGTACACCGCCAGCGTCACTCCGAACGCGATGATGAACGTCCACGATCCACCGAAGCGCGCCACGGCATCGGCGATGCGCTCGCCGAACGTGGCTTCCTCTTCGATGACTTCATTGATATTGCGCATGGAGCGGACGCGGACCAGCTGATGCGCGGCATGATACTGGCGGCCGAGCACGGAGAGCATGTCCATGCCCGCGTGCGGCTTTCTTTGAATCAGTTCGAAAATATCGTCGCGGTCTACTTCCACGCAGACCGTTTCTTCCAGAGCAATCGCGCCGGATTCATGGGGAGTCTGCTGCAGCATGGAGGCGAAGCCAAAAAACTCCCCCGCCTTGGGCTCATCGAGCACCACTTCCTGCTGGTCGTCGTCAACGGTGGTCACCCTCACGCTGCCCGATACCACCACGTAAGCGCGGCCGCCCGGATCGCCCATCTTGTAGAGACGCTGGCGCTGAGCGAAGGTCTTCAGCTCCACTTTGGTTGCCAGAAGCGCGGTCTCATCCTCGTCGAGCAACGCGAACAGGGGAACCTGCTTGAGCACATCCGGATGACAAGTCATGAACAGAATTAAATCACACGTTAAGCGCCGGTTA
>DATIRX010000261.1:0-3042 GCA_035469225.1 Bryobacteraceae bacterium | reverse complement strand
TCGCGAGAGGTCATCAATTCTTCGATGTTGATCAGCTCGGTCGGATAGTTGCCGGTATAGCAGGCGTAACAGTAATCCTGGCGATCGTCCTGCACGGCCTCGCGCAAGCCTCCCAGCGACAGGTACCCCAGAGAGTCGGCTTCGACGAAGCGGCGGATCTCTTCGACCGAATGGTTGGCCGCGATCAACTCGCTCAAGCTGGGCGTATCTACCCCGTAGAAGCACGGCGAAACGGTGGGCGGGCACGAGATGCGCATGTGGACTTCGCGTGCGCCCGCGCCGCGCACCATGCGGACGATCTTGCGCGAAGTAGTTCCGCGGACCAGCGAATCATCCACCAGGATCACGCGTTTGCCTTCGAGCAGATGCCGCACCGGGTTGAGTTTCAGCTTGACGCCGAAGTCGCGGATCGCCTGGGACGGCTCGATAAAGGTCCGGCCTACATAGTGATTGCGGATCAGACCATGCCGAAAGGGAATGCCGGCCTCGGCGGAATATCCCAGCGCCGCGGCAACACCAGAATCGGGAACCGGCACCACCACATCCGCATCCACCGGATGTTCGCGCGCCAGCAACCGCCCCAGCCGCTCGCGGGATTCCTGCACGGGACGTCCGAAGACAATGGAATCCGGCCGTGAAAAATACACATGCTCAAAGACGCAGTGCGCACGGTCGCGCACGGGAGCGTAGCGCTCGCGAGTCAAGCCCTCCGGACCCGCAATCACCATTTCGCCGGGCTCCACATCGTTCAAGTACACGGCGTTGATCAGGTCGAAGGCGCAGGTTTCGGACGCGAAGACGTTGCAGGTGCGCCCGCCGGACATCTCCATCTGGCCGAAAGCGAGCGGGCGAAAACCATGCGGATCGCGCGCGACCAGAATACGGTCCTCCGCCAGAAAAACCAGAGAAAACGCGCCTTCCAATTGCAGTAATGCCTCGCGCAGCGCGGCCGGCAGTGTCTTTTCCCGCGACCGGGCGACCAAATGCAGGATCACTTCCGTATCGCTATTGGCCTGGAAGATGGATCCTTCGCGTTCCAGTTCCCGGCGCAGTTCGGCGGCGTTGGTGATGTTGCCGTTGTGCGCCACGGCGATGCGGCCTTTATTGCAGTTCACCGTGAAGGGTTGCGCGTTGAGTATTCCGCCATCGCCCGCGGTGGCGTAACGCGTGTGCCCGATGGCCATTTCGCCGGGCAGAGCCCCCAGCACTTCGGGAGTGAACAGATCCGCCACGTGGCCCATGCCCCGATGCGTGTGGATCACCCGTCCGTCGCTCGAAGCGATCCCGGCGCTTTCCTGTCCGCGATGCTGCAGGGCGTACAGGCCCAGGTAGGCTAGGTTCGCAGCCTCGGGATGCCCGTAGATCGCGAAGACGCCGCACTCTTCATGAAGCTTATCGAACATGAATTCCTCACCCGACCCTTTAGCCAGCAGCCACAGGACTCAGAAGATTTTCAAGAGCGTTTTCCCAAACTTCGCGAAGACTTTCGACGCGGCAATCAATCCACGGACCGGCCGTAGTTGTGGAACCGTTACTAATCTGTAACTTCTCTTTCATTGTAACGCCCAAACGTAAGCACTCGATATTGTTGTCGCGGGCGATCTTTTCCACAGCCTCGGGGGCGCCCGTGGATACCAGGATCCGGGATGGTCCTTCGTGAAACAGCGCGAACTCCGGCCGCAGCTCCGTGTCGAGATGAATCGAAGCGCCGGTGCCTTCGGCGCAGCACTCGGCCAGGGCCACGGCGAGGCCGCCATCGCCCACATCGTGCGAAGATTCGGCCAGGCCCCGGGCGATCACCTCGCGGATGGCAGCATGGACCCGTTTTTCGTAGTCCATGTCGAGCGCCGGAGGCAGTCCCCACATCTTGTCGAGAACAACTTTCGCGTATTGCGTTCCACCCAGGCGCGTGGCATCGCTTGTTCCCAGTCCGCCCAGGAGCAGCACCGCGCGGCCCGGTTCTTTAAAAGGGATGGTGACCGGCGGCGCGGTTTTCAAAAGGCCCACAATGCCCATCACCGGAGTCGGCCAGATGGCTTCCCCCAGTGTTTCGTTGTACAAGCTGACGTTCCCGCCGGTGATGGGAGTTTCGAAGTGCGTGCAGGCTTCCGAGATCCCCTCGATGGTCTCGACCAGCTGTGCCATGATCTCCGGCCGCTCAGGATTTCCAAAATTGAGATTGTTCGTAGCCGCCACCGGCAGGGCGCCCACCGCGGACAGATTGCGGCAGCACTCGGCCACCAGCAGTCGCGCTCCTTCGCGCGGCGAAAGCGAACAGTAGCGGCCGTTCCCGTCCACTGACATCGCCACGCTGGTTCCGGTTTCCTTGATCCGTACAATGGCCGCGTCGCCGCCGGGTCCCTGCAGCGTGTTGGTGCGAACCGATTGGTCGTACTGCTGCCAGATCCATTTTTTGGAACACAGATCGCCCGACCCCAGCAATGCCAGCAAATCCGCATTCAAATCGCGGCTGCGTGGAATCGGCGGCGCTTCCATGGGGGCATCCCGATGCGGAGAAACGCCGTGCGGCCGGTCATACAGCGGCGCCTCGTCGGCCAGCTCGCGATTGGGAATTTCGGCCACCACCACGCCGTGATTCTTCACGCGCAGTTTGCCATCGCCGGTTACTTCGCCGATGGTAACGGCATCCAAACCCCACTTGCGGAAGACCGCGAAGACTTCCTGCTCGCGGCCTTTTTCGGCCACCAGCAGCATGCGTTCCTGCGATTCGGAGAGCATGATCTCGTAAGGAGTCATGCCGGATTCACGCTGCGGAACACGCGCCAGATCGATCTCCACGCCGGTTTCCGCTCGACTGCCCATTTCGCACGTGGAACAGGTCAATCCCGCGGCGCCCATGTCCTGAATGCCGACCACGGCTCCCGTATGCATGGCCTCCAGGCAGGCTTCCAGAAGAAGCTTTTCCATGAACGGATCGCCCACCTGCACGTTGGGCCGTTTTTGCTTGGATTCTTCGGTGAATTCCGCCGACGCCATGGACGCTCCGTGAATCCCGTCGCGGCCGGTCTTCGCGCCCACATA
>DATIRX010000260.1:0-2393 GCA_035469225.1 Bryobacteraceae bacterium | reverse complement strand
GTCCGCGGCGAAGAATGCATCGCGCAGCTCAGGGTCCGGCTGGATCGGAATCTTACCCAGAAACCGCTCATCGTCCAAAAAATGCTCGGAGGTCAGGACACCCTGCCTGTAGCATTCCTCAAACAAGTAACTCGCTGCTTCTGCGGCACTGCCGAGCGGGTCTTCGGGATGGGATGCCCGCCAAGCGGCGAACTTCGCGCGAGCTTCCTCCGGCTTCAGTTCGTACAGCAGGTGAAAGCCCGCGTCCAGTTCCGGCGTATCTGAAGCTTCAGCCTGTCCCCACCCCACTGCGGCAGCCAGCGCTACCACGGTTAGATGGAAACAATACCCACGCGGAGTTGGTTGCCGCAGCGACATGCGACAAGTCCTCCATCCCGGTGACCGGCTAGTTCTTGCGTTCCCGGAAGGAGTACCGGTTCAGCAGGGCGATCAGCTTCGCAGCCGCCTTGGGCGGACGAACGCCGCTCGTCACAATCGCCCGGTTCTCCAGTTTCTTGCCGTAGAGCGTCGCGTTGTCGTCCAGGTCCTGCCGCAGAGTTGCGCCTTCGAGAGCAATGCCGGCGAACAGTCCCTGCGTGCGCGACCACGAAAGAATGTCAGCATGCATTTGGGCGTCGGTTTGAGCGGTTGCCGTGCGGCCCACCGGCCCTGCCGCAACGGATCCCTCAGCCCCTAAAGTGAACTTGCTTTCGAGCAATTTGTCGGCTCCGCGCGCATTCATCACCAGCATGATCAAGTCAGTCGAAGAACCGCCGATCTGGAATCCGACACTTGCACCTTCGATGCGCACCGTAGCCGGTGCGGACCAGCCCGGACCTTTCCTGTTGCGGCAGAACAGATATCCCTTGCCATATTTCCCGCCAACCAGGAAAGCCGCTGTTTTGAGCTCCGGCACAATCACCACGCAGTGGGCGTTCTCCAGCAGCTCCTGAGGAATGCCCTTATCCGGCGCTGCCATGATTTCTGAAAACACTGCGGTCGCCTCGTTCAATCGCTTTACAGGCTCATTGTCTTTCGCCAGCATTGGCGTAACAGCCAACGCAGCCGCCATGAGGATTCTCATTTTTTCGCCTCTTTCAGTCGACCGGGTGAACACTACACGCCTGTGGACGACTAACTTCCTGCCTGCACGAATTCCGCCAAGCCTTCCTAAAGCTTGCTTACTCTTAACAAATCGGGGCTTGCCCTCGGACGCAGTGGCCGGACGAGAAATGAAGTGCGTCTTTTCACTCAATGACCGGTCCCCAAAAGCCACAATGGCGGGGAATTTCCACTTTGGAATCACACTTGCCACAAAAAGTGCCGGAATGAAACTTCCAAGGAGAACAAACATATGCTCTGGACAATCTTTGTAGTTCTGTTGGTGCTGTGGCTATTGGGATTGGTCACCTCGTACACGATGGGCGGGCTGGTTCACGTCCTGCTGGTCATCGCACTCGTTGTGCTGGTGATCCAGCTGCTCCAGGGGCGCAGGGTCGTTTAACCAGCCCTGGCCGCGTAACGAGAAGCGGAAGGCCGCTTTGATACGAGAATGGAATTGTGACCGGGGTAAGGATGGACAAGTGGCTGTGGGCTGCGCGCTTCTTCAAGACGCGCTCCCTGGCTACGCGGGCCTGCGAGCTCGGCAAGATTGAGTCCAACGGACAGGCAGCCAAGGCGTCGCGAGAGGTCCGCGCGGGCGACGTGTTACAGGTGAGGAGTCCCGGCGGCGATTTTGAGGTCGAGGTTCTCGGGCTCAGTGAAATGCGCGGTCCGGCGGCTGTGGCGCAGACGCTTTACCGGGAAACCGAGGAGAGCCGGGAGAGGCGGCGGAAGGTGGCGGAGGAGCGTAAATTGATGCCGCATTTCGAAGCGATGCGGGAAGGCAAACCGTCCAAACGCGATCGCCGCGAAATTGGCCGCCTGCGGGGCAGAGTCTGATGGATTCCCTCTTCGACGGCCACTCCGTCCCGCCCTCCGTCGAGCAGCTCCAGGAGGGGGCTGTGCTGTTCCGCGGGCTGGTCGCTGCGGAAGCGCCGGTTCTGCTGGAAGAAGTCGCGCGCATTGCGCAGACCGCGGCGTTCCGCCATCTGGTCACGCCGGGCGGTTACACCATGTCTGTCGCCATGACGAACTGCGGCCGGGTGGGCTGGGTATCGGACCGCGCCGGCTATCGTTACGACCGTGTGGATCCCGATACCGGTTTACCCTGGCCCGCTATGCCGGGCGTGTTCCAGGAAACGGCTGCCAAGGCCGCAGCCCAGGCGGGATTCGCCCACTACGATCCCGATGCTTGCCTGATTAACCGCTATGTGGCCGGCGCCAAGCTCAGCCTACACCAGGATCGCGATGAGAAAGATTCCTGGGCTCCCATCGTCTCCGTATCGCTGGGGTTGCCCGCCGTGTTCCTGTGG
>DATIRX010000259.1:0-2322 GCA_035469225.1 Bryobacteraceae bacterium | reverse complement strand
CGAGCCCCAGTCATCCGGTTTGCGGGGCTGGCCCTGATTCACCAGGCCGATGATGCCCTTGGTCAGTCCGGCGCCGTTGTCCGCCTGGATACTACCGGGATTGAAGGACGCATAACCCCAGCCATCGGCAATCAGCTGCTGCGTCGCCGGAGGATCGCCGCCGGCCGGAGGAGCAGGACCGCGCCCGGCTGGCGCAGCGGCGCCCGGAAGTCCGCCGCCGCCAAACATCATCATCACCGGCACCGGACCGGTTGCATCGGCCGGTGTGACCAGGGTCATCTGGATGTCCACATTGATCCCCGGATAGGACGAATTGTCCACGTGGCCCACCAGCTGCTTCCCCACAACCGGACGTGAGCCGATCACGGCGTTGACCGTGTTCGCGACCGTCCAGGTCACTTTCGGAACATTTCGGGGAACACGCCCGAGCACCTCACGCTCGAAATCCTCGATGATTTCGGGACGGCGTTGATTCCACCACATCGCTGGCGTAGTGACCTTCTTGCCGTTCTTCAGGGTCAGCGCGTCCGGCAGGATGGGGAACGGATTGGCCGTGGCCTCGTCGTAATTCGCATGATTGGGCGCAGCCTCGTTGCCGCTCGGCCCCGGACGAAGCGCTTTGATTCCGAGCTGATCCATCATGTTTCGATGGTCCTCCGCCGCGGTCCACGTCACCGGCTGGGGGAGACTTCCTGACGATGGTTGGCCGGGCAGAACGCCCGCCATGAACAGGGAAATGGCCCAGCCGTGGACGAGCTTCATACTCGTATACTAGCTCTTCATTTGGGGTTTTGCCGCGCCAGGAGTCTCCATCCTCGAAGGGCAGGCCGCTGATTCATGTATTCTGATCGAGGGAGGGAACGATGCTTCACGGACCCAATGGCCGGATGCGGAGCGCGGGGATGGTTGTGGCCGCCGTTCTCTGTGCGGGATTTCTGCTGGGACAGTCGCCGCCGCAGGCATCGCCAGTAACCGCACCCGCCGCGGACCTCAATCAACTCATGAGGTCTCTCTTCTTTCCGCATTCGAACGTGGTCTTCTTCACGCAGAGATATGACCCCGCCGAGGTTAAGCCGGCGTCGGAACCCTCTGCATCCACCGACCCTTTGACGGGTGTCTTCGGAGGCTGGCAAGCCGTGGAGAACAGCGCGCTCACGTTGGCCGACGCCGCGGACCTCCTGATGACCGCCGGCCGGAAGTGCAGCAACGGCCGGGATGTCCCTCTCGCCAACGCGGACTGGGCGCAAATGGTGAAGGGACTCCGGGATGCGAGTATGTTCGCTTACAAAGCGGCTCTCACCAAAGACCGGGACAAGATGCTGCAGGCATCCGACGTGCTGGCTACATCCTGCTCGAACTGCCATAACAAGTATCGCCCCGGGGCCACCGCGAACCGGTGCCGCTAGGATGCCGGTCTGGACGCGCCGCTAGCTGCTCTGCGATCAGCTAAATTTAGCTCTGACAAGAAGATGCCGATCTCCGGGGGACAAACCCGGGACGCATCTAACGTCCAGCCCTTCCCGGTAAGGGGCATTCGTACATCTGGTGATCCTACAAATCTTTTGATAGGTACTATCACGGAAACATGATTGACGCTGGAGGGAAACGGGGGTGTACTGGTTCCAAACGTCCTGTAAAGGACCTGGTGGAACGAGCTTCATACAAAGGGTGACTCATGCTTAAAATTCTTGCTGTGGCAATACTCTGCGCAACCGCGCAAATTCTGTGTGCACAAGGAACTGCGTCCATCTCCGGGAATGTGCTGGATCCGTCCGGCGCTTCCATAGCGGGCGCCACCGTCACGGTCCGCAACCCGGCCACAGGATTGACGCGCAGTCTCAAGGCCGATGCCCAGGGGCACTACCTGGTCCCGGATCTTCCTATCGGCGATTACGAGGTGCAAGGCGCCCAGCCCGGCTTTCAGACTGTTCTGCGCAAGGGCATCGGGCTTACCGTGGGAGCTCAGCCGGTAGTCGATTTGCAGCTTCCCGTCGGTCAGGCTGAGCAGACAGTGAGCGTTACGGCCGAGGTCTCGCAGGTGGAGACGACTTCTGCCGCCGTTTCCTCGCTGGTGAATCAGACACAAATGCGCGAACTGCCGCTGAATGGGCGCAACATCGAGCAGTTGATCCTGCTCGCTCCCGGCGCGCAAACCTATCCCGCCGGTAACCAGTCGGCACTGGTGGGCCGGTCGGCGGCCTTCTCGATTTCGGGTTCGCGGCCCGAGGGATACGCTTACCTGCTGGATGGCGAAAACTGCCTCAACTGGTGGCAGCGCGGCTGCGGCGCCGCGGTGACCGGCACTTCTCTCGGCATCGAGGC
>DATIRX010000258.1:0-6815 GCA_035469225.1 Bryobacteraceae bacterium | reverse complement strand
GCGCCCCGCGCTATGGTCTTCAACGTCATGACCACCAAGATCGCTCTTGGCGCCGTAGTCACGCGCGCGCCGTCGGTTACCGATTTCGACCAGGATCCGCTCAGCGTGATCGAAACCGGCGACTGGGTGAAGGTGGACGGCGATCGCGGGATCGTCGAAGTTCTTAAGAAAGTCGCTCTATAGTGAAGGTATGGGTCGTAAGGCTATCTGTGCAGTCCTGGCTGTGGGAACGGGCGTAACGTTGCTGGTGGCGCAACAGCTCGAAGACACATTCTATATTCCCCTAGACGACCCGGCGATTCAGTATGGCCAGCGGCCCGCTGACGATCCCGTCGCCCGTTTCGAGCGGCGCCTGGAACGCGGGGAAACGAAGCTGGAGACCGCTCCAAACGGCTGGGGCTATCTGCCTTCCGTACTCCAGCAGCTCAACATCAATCCGGATTCGCAGGTTCTGGTGTTTTCCAAGACCAGCACGCAGACCGACAAGATCGGACCGCGGACGCCCCGCGCACTGTACTTCAATGACGAGGTCATGGTTGGATTCGTGCGCGATAGCGATGTTCTGGAGATCGCCTCACTCGATCCGCGGCAAGGCGCCCAGTTCTATGTCCTGGTGCGATCCGCCCAGCCCTCGTTTGCCCAAAGCGAAGGCTGCCTGCGCTGCCATCAGGGCGCGGTCACGCTGGGTGTTCCCGGATTTCTAGTCAGCTCGGTCCATCCCAGCTCGCAAGCGCGCCAGGAGCACGGCAACGCGTTTATGACGGATCACCGGTCGCCTCTCAGCGGCCGCTGGGGAGGATGGTACGTCACGGGAACCAGCGGGTCGCAGACTCATTTGGGGAACAACACCAATCTGGTCGATCCGGTGCGCTCGGGCGGCCCTTCCGCACTTCCTACCCAGAATTTGACCAGTCTTGCGGAGCGGTTCGATACCTCCAGGTATCTTGCGCCGACCAGCGACATCGTGGCGCTGATGACGCTGGAACATCAGACCCGCATGACCAACCTGATGATCCGCGTCGGCTGGGATTCGCGCAGGGGCATTCCGGCGGAGCAGCTCAACCCGGAGATCGAAGAGATGCTTACGTACATGCTCTTCGCCGACGAGGAGCCGCTGAAGGCGCCCGTCAAAGGCGTCTCTACGTTTACCGAAACTTTTTCGCGGCGCGGCCCGCGTGATCCGCAGGGACGTTCCTTGCGCGATTTCGATCTGAAGACCCGCCTGTTCCGCTACCCGCTGTCCTATATGATTTACAGCGCAGCCTTCGACGGGATGCCCGACCAGGTGCGCGAGAGAGTTTACCGGCGGCTGTATGAGCGGCTCTCCTCCGATTCTTCCGAAACGGCGAAAGCGATCCTGGAGATCGTGCGCGCGACGAAATCCAACCTTCCCGGCTACTGGCGGCTCTGATATCGTAGGACCTTGCCCGCGCCGGACACTGTCGATGTTTCCGAAATCATCGAGCGCCAGAAGCTCAGCGGCTTCCTGATCGGGCTCGCCGTCATCTCCTGGATCATTACCTTCTTCGACGGCCTGGACGCCAACCTGGTGACCTTCGCCGCGCCTTACTTCCGCTCGGAATACGGCCTCACGACGATTCAGACCGGCAACATCTTCGGCATGCACCAACTGGGCACGCTGATCGGCGGTTTTCTGCTGGGGTACCTGGGCGATCGCATCGGGCGCCGCCCGACCATCATTCTGGCCACGGCCGCCTTCGGCGCGCTCACCATGAGTTTTTACTTCACCAGCAGCTACGGAACTCTGTTCTGGCTGCGGCTCATCGACGGGATTCCGCTAGGAGGCATGCTGCCTCTCGCCTGGGCGCTGAATATCGAATACGCGCCCAAGCGCTATCGCGCCACCATTGTGACGGTGATCATGGTGGGTTACTCGCTGGGTACGGCGCTGGGCGGCCCGTTCGCCAATTGGCTGATTCCGAAACTGGGCTGGAAGTCCGTGTTCATCAGCGGCGGCGCAGCCGCGCTGGTCAGCGCCGTGATCTTGCTGATCGCGCTTCCCGAGTCGCTCCGATTTCTGGCGGCCAAAGGACAACGTCCTGACCGGATCATCTCCGTGCTGCGCCGCGTCGCTCCAGGCCAGTCGTTTTCCGCAAACGCGAACTTTATAGTCGGCGACGAAGCCGGTCACAGCAAGGACTTCAAGCCGTCGCTGCTGTTCAAAGGCGAGCTGCGAACCATCACGCCGCTCATCTGGACGGCCTATATCGCCAGCTCCTTCGCCGTATTTTTCATTGTCAACTGGACGCCGCTGGTGTTTGAGGCGCTCCACTATGCTCGCTCGCAGGCGGCCACCGCCGCCACGGTGAACTCGATCATGGGCGCCATCGGCGGCATTCTGCTGATGCGCTTCACGGATGCCAAGGGAGCCATCGCGATCACCGCCATGCCGGTGGTGACGTGCGTCCTGCTGCTGGTCGCCGGATTCGCTTCAATGAGTCAGGGGGCGTTCCTGGTTCTCAGCGGCCTGATTGGCGGATTTCTCATTGGCGGCCACTTCGGCATGCACAGCATTTCCGGGATCTTTTATCCCACCGCGTATCGCGGCAACGGCGCGAGCTGGGCGACTTCTATCGCCAAGATCGGATCGATCGGCGGCCCCATGGTCGGCGGCTGGGTGCTGGCAACCAGTCTGCCCGTCAAACACATTTTTGCGCTGCTGGCGATCTTCCCCGCAATTTTCGCGGTCTGCATTTTCCTGGTGGGCCGGAGGCACAGCCGCATGCTGGGCCGGGAAGCGCTTGTTGCGGAAGAAGCGCTCTTAAATCCTTAAAGTAGCCCCGGACTTTATTCGCGTTCAGGTGCGTTATTCGCGGCTAGCGGCTACGCCGCCGTGGGGGCGATTTCCAGCCGCTTGCCCAGCATCAGGAAATTGAGCGACGCCGAAGCGGCTGCGCAGATGAAGATCACGATCGCCATGGGCACCGCCGGGTTCTCGAGCAGCCCCAGGAAGGTGGCTGCGATCGCGGCGATCATGAACTGGTTGGTCCCCAGCAGCGCCGACGCGGTTCCCGCGATCTCGCCGTGGCGCATCATCGCGATCGCCGAACCGTTGGGAAATACAAACCCCTGGGCGGCGATATACGCCAGGATGCAGACAAACACGGCCGCTAGTCCTCCCGTGCCGGTGAGCACCGCGATCAGCAACAAGAAGCCCGCGGCCAGCTGGACCAGGCTCGCGTTCCGCAACACCCGCCATAGGGGCGTTCGATGGGACATGCGGCCGTTGATCTGCGAGGCTGTGACCATGCCGGCGGCGGCCGCGCCGAACAGCCATCCGAACTCCGCGGGCGGCACTTTGTACAGGCTGATGTACACGAAGGGAGCGCTGGTGATATAGGCGAACGTTCCCGCGGCGCTGAAACCGCACATCACCGATGCGCCCAGGAAGGTTTTGTCTTTGATCAGCCGCGAATACCCCGCCACGATGGTATCCACTCGCAAGGGGATACGCGCACCGCGGGGCAGCGATTCGGGCAGACGGAAGTGCATCCCCGCCAGGCACACGATGCCGATCAGGGTCTGGGTGACGAAAGCGGCTTTCCATCCGAACCATATCAGGAGATAGCTGCCCAGCATGGGAGCGATCACCGGGGAAACGCCCACAACCAGCACCAGCATCGAAAAGATGCGGCGCAGTTCCGAGGTGGGGAACAGGTCCCGGACGATAGCGCGGGAAATCACCGCTCCTCCGCACGCGCCAATCGCCTGCAGCAGCCGGTAGAAGGACATCATCTGAATCGACGGCGCCAGCGCGCAGGCGGCCGAGGCAGCGATGAAGAGAGCCAGGCTCACATACAAGGGCGGCTTGCGTCCGAAGCGGTCGGTGATGGGTCCGTACAGGCTCTGGCCCAGGGCGAAACCCACCAGGAACGTGACCATGGTGTACTGCACGGCCGCCGCGGTGGTGTGGAACACCTGCTCCATCTGCGGCATGGCGGGCAGATACATGTCGATCGAAACCGGCGCGAACGCCTGCAGCATGCCCAGCAGAAACAGGAGTTCTAAATGCCGGAATCGCGAGATGGGAGCGGGTGGTTGCGCGATCACTGGAGGAACAGATCAGTGTAGCAGAGGCTTCACGGAGTCAGTCGCACTCCGGCCGTCAGAAGGCGTACGGCTGCGAGCACCGCCACGGCCGCCACGTACTCGAACGGACGGGTCCGAAGATCTCCGCCGCTGGTCGCATATTTCGCGGCGGTCATCGCACCGCCCGCGGCGAAGATCCAGAACAGGGATGTCGCCATCCACCCCGCGATGAATTGCGGGGGCAGCGGCAAAAACGCCAGAATCACCAGCACCGTGCCCAGCACCACTGGCCAGGCGATCATTTGAAGCGCCGCTGCGGCCCGGCTGGCATCGGCCGGGGCCCACGTCATCAATTCCTGGCCCATCGTGAAAAGAAACCCGCCGGCCAGCGCGAGCCCCAGAAGCGAGGTCACCAGCCGAATGTTGGGTGTCACGTTCAGGACCATCGCGGCGGTCCCAAAATCGCCCACAAAGGAAGTGGAAAACACATTACCCAGGAAAATGCTGATTCCCAGTATGGACATATACAGCCAGGGAAGCCTTGACGGTTGGAAGCGCATCCTGCGATAGATGAGCCCGCAGAGTAGGCCGAATCCCAGACTGAAGAGTGGTCCTGCAATCGCGACCCATACTCTCGGCCACGGGTCTGGTGTTACGAAATCGGTATTCACGTAGTAATGAAAAAGCGTGGAGGGGATTCCCAGCGAAAAGGCCGTGACGGCATGGGCGAACTCATGGGCGATGGTATTGAGCCCGTAGGCTGTAAAGAAAAGAAGGATAGTCCGCAGGGGAACCTTCACACGAAGAGTGTAACCAAATGAGGGCCCGTGATATCCTTGAGTTACTCCTTCAGCGGTGATCTATGCGCCCCGACAGCTATTCCACCCCTAGCGGCATCGTTGTCGAACGCACCTTTTCCAAGGTCGCCTACGAAAAAGGCCTGCGCGGGCTGCTGCAAAAGCTGGACACCCAGCGAGGCATTTATCTTTCCTCCGGTTACGAATACCCCGAGCGGTACGCGCGCTGGGATATCGCCGCCGTCGCGCCGCCTCTCGAGATTGTCGCCGCCGATCGTGACATCACCCTGAATCCGCTGAATTCGCGAGGCGAGGTCATCAATCGCCTGCTGGAGCCCGTTCTGCGCCCGCATCCGCATTGGGAATCGTTTGAGATGCGGAACGGCATCCTGCACGGCCGGCTCAAGCCTCTGCCCGAGCTGTTCCCCGAGGAGGAGCGCAGCAAACAGCCGTCGGCTTTCTCTCTGCTGCGCGCGCTGCTGGCCGAGTTCAAGGGACCCCTGGCCGGCCGGCTGGCCCTGGTGGGCGCGTTCGGATACGATCTTCTCTTCCGCTTCGACCCGATCCAAACCAGGCACCCGCGCTCCGGTGTCAAGGATCTGCACCTGTTCCTGTGCGATGACATTTACTTCATGGACCGCAAGAAGGAGCAGATCGAGCGCTACCGCTTCGACTTCACTCGGGGTGAGGACTCCACCCGCGGGCTCCCGCGCGCCGCCCAGCGCGTGAAACAGCGGAAGAGGAAGCCGGCGCCGGGTCCGATCGTCAGCGACCATACTCCCGCCGAGTATGCCGCCAATGTCGAAACGGTCCGCGAAGGCATGCGCCTCGGCAATTACTACGAAGTGGTTCTGCGGCAAACCTTTCGCGCGCCCTACGCCGGTGGCCCGGCCGAATTGTTCGAGCGCATCCAGAAAGCCAGTCCCAGCCCCTATGAGTTTTTCCTCCAGTTTGGCGACGAACAGCTGATCGGCGCCTCGCCTGAAATGTTCGTGCGCGTGGAACAGCGCGAGGACGGGAAGCGCGTCGAGACCTGCCCCATCTCGGGCACCGCGCGCCGCACCGGCGATCCGCTGCGCGACGCCGACAACATCCGCGAGCTGCTCTCGTCGGCCAAAGAGGAATCCGAGCTGACCATGTGCACCGATGTGGACCGCAACGATAAATCGCGCGTATGCAAGCCGGGAACGGTGCGGGTGATTGCGCGCCGGCTGATCGAACGCTATGCGGGCGTGTTTCACACTGTGGATCACGTGGAAGGAATGCTCGCGGACGGCTTCGATTCCCTCGACGCCTTCCTCACCCACATGTGGGCTGTCACGGTGATCGGCGCGCCCAAGAAGTGGGCTGCGCAGGCGGTGGAGAATCTGGAAAAAGACGCCCGCGGCTGGTATGGCGGCGCAGTGGGCATGATCTCGCTCGACGGCGATATCAATACCGGCATCACCATTCGCACGGTGCATCTGCGCGACGGCGTGGCGGCGTATCCGGTGGGCGCAACGCTGCTGTACGACTCGATCCCTGAGCAGGAGGATCGCGAATGCCACATGAAAGCCACCGGCTTCTTTCGTGCGCTGGACCCGAAACCCGCCGTGAGCACCGACTACGTGCCCAAGACCGGCGAATCCCGCGGGGTGCGCCTGCTGCTGGTGGATAACGAGGACTGCTTCATCCATACGCTGGCCAATTACGCCCGCCAGACCGGAGCGGAAGTGATCACCTATCGCGCCGGCTTCCCGCTGGAGATGATCGAAAAGCTGGCGCCTTCGCTGATTCTGGTTTCGCCCGGCCCCGGCCGCCCCGAGGATTTCGGCGTGCCCGCGCTGGTTCGCCACGCCGCCAAGCGCGGAATACCGGTCTTCGGAGTATGTCTGGGTCTGCAGGGCATGGTGGAGGCCTTCGGCGGCGAGTTGGGTGTGCTGGATTACCCCATGCACGGCAAGCCGTCGACAGTCACCCATCGCGGAG